>CAKZIN010000001.1 GCA_936933955.1 uncultured Sphingopyxis sp.
CGCGCCGCGGCGGCCCGCACGGCGCCCGCCCCGACGCCCGCGCCCTCGGCGACGGCGCCTGCAAATGGCACGCCCGCGCAAATCCTCCCCGGTCAGGCGCCGCAGAGCAATGTCTTCCGCCCGACCGCGCGGGTCAATGACGAGATCATCACCGCCACCGACGTCGAGCAGCGCGTTGCGCTGGTGCGGCTCGCCAACCGCGGGGTGATCCCGGAAGAACAGCTCCCCGCCGTGCGGCAGGAGGTGTTCCAGAACCTCGTCGACGAGATCCTGAAGATCCAGGAAGCGCGCGCCAACGACATTACCGTGCCGCAGGCGGACATCGACGCCGAGTTCGCGCGCGTTGCCGCGGCGCAGCGTCAGACCCCCGCGCAATTCGCCCGTACGCTGGCGCAGGCCGGGTCGTCGCAGACGACGCTCAAGCAGCAGATTCGCGGCGATATCGCCTGGCGGCGTCTGCTCGACCGCAACATCAATCCCTTCACCAACGTGTCGGAGGAGGAGGTGCGTGCCCGGATCAGCGCGCAGGAGGCGCAGCGCGGAACGACCGAGTATCGCGTGGGCGAAATTTACCTGCCCGCCACTCCAGAGACGATGCAGGCGACCGCGCAGAGCGCCCAGCAGATGATGGAGGCAATCTCCCGCGGGGCGAACTTCCAGGAACTTGCCATCCGCAATTCGCGCGCGTCGAGCGCGGCGGCGGGTGGCGACCTCGGCTGGGTGCGACTCGATCAGCTGCCGACGTCGATGAGCTCGGTGCTGGCGCAGATGCAGCCGGGCCAGCTCAACGGACCCGTGGAGGTCCCGGGGGGCGTGTCGATCCTGTTGCTGATCGACCGCCGTCAGGTGCTCACCGCCGACCCACGCGATGCGGTGCTGAGCCTCAAGCAGATCACGCTCAACTTCCCCGCCAACACGCCGGAAGCGCGCGCGACCGACATGGCGCGCGAATTCATCACCCGCACGCGCACGATCAACGGCTGCGGTCAGGCGGACACGATCGCGGCAAGCCTCGGCGCTGAGGTGCGCGCGCAGGACAACGTTCAAATCCGCTCGCTCCCTGCCCCGCTTCAGGAGACGCTGGCGAACCTGCAGGTCGGGCAGGTCACGCAGGCATTCGGCTCCCCGCAGACCGGGGTCAGCGTCCTCGTGCTGTGCGGACGGGAAAGCCCGCAGCAGGCGGCCGCCGCCTCGCCCGAACAGCTCTCCGCGCGCCTTCGTGAAGAGCGCGTCCAGCTGCGCGCGACGCGCTACCTGCGCGACATCCGGCGCGACGCGGTCATCGAGTATCGTTAGCAATGGTGACCGCCTGGCGCGGATGCGCTAGGCGGTCGCGATGGGCTGGGAGCCTGTCCGCTCCCGTCATCAAAGGTTGACGTTTTGCCGATTGCCGCCGCGCTGGGCGACCCTTCGGGGGTCGGAGCCGAACTGTTCGCCCGCGCCTGGGAACGCCGTCACGAACTTCGACTGCCAAAGTTCATCGCGGTCGGTTGCCCCAACTCCGTGCAGCGGGTTTGGTCAGGGCCTGTGGTCGAGGTGCAGGGCCCCGAAGAGGCCGAAGCCCGGTTCGACGAAGGGCTGCCCGTGTGGGGCATATGCGATTCCGTCGGGTCGTCGCCCGGAGTGCCGAGCGCGGAGGGGGCGCGTTGCGCGCTACAGGCACTTGAATTCGGCATCGGCCTCGCGCGCAACGGCGCTTGCGAGGCTCTGGTCACCGGGCCGGTCAACAAGGATCAACTGTACCGGATCGGCTTTCACCACGCCGGGCAGACCGAGTTCATCGCCGACCGCTGCGGCGTCTCTCGCACCAACGCGGTCATGCTGCTGGCGAGCCCTACGCTCAAGGTGTTCCCGCTGACAGTTCACGTCCCGTTGCGGCAGGTCCCCGACCTCATCACCCAGGAACTCGTCGTCGCGCGGAGCATCGCCGCGTCGCGCGGGCTGACGCGCAGTTTCGGGATCGAGCGCCCTCGCCTGGCGCTCGCTGGGCTAAACCCGCATGCGGGTGAGAATGGCGCGCTCGGACGCGAGGAGGTGGAGGTGCTGATCCCCGCCGTCGAGGCGCTGCGGGCCGAGGGCTATGACGTGACCGGCCCGCACTCCCCTGACACGATGTTCACTCCGGCCGCGCGCGAGGCCTACGACGCGGCTCTCTGCCTTTATCATGATCAGGCGCTGATCCCGCTGAAAGCATTGGCTTTTGACGAAGGCGTGAATGTGACGCTGGGCCTGCCGATCGTGCGCACCTCGCCCGATCACGGCACCGCTTTCGACATTGCGGGCAAGGGTCTGGCGAGCCCCGGGCCCACCGTCGCAGCGCTGCGCATGGCACAGCAAATCGTCGAGCAGCGGGCGAAGAGCGGCGCGCCCGTCGCCGGCAAGTGACCGAGCGCCCGCCGCCCGCGCTCCGCCCGTTGCGGGAGGTGATTGCGGCGCACGGACTGCGCGCGGAACGGTCGCTCGGGCAGAACTTCCTGTTCGACGAGCAATTGCTCGACCGGATCGCTGCCATTCCCGGATCGCTGAGCGGCGCGCGCGTGTTCGAGGTGGGCCCGGGCCCGGGCGGCCTCACCCGTGCGCTGCTGCGCGCCGGCGCGCGGGTCACCGCGGTCGAGCGTGACCGGCGCTGCGTTCCCGTGCTGGAGGAGCTGGCGGACGCTTTTCCGCAACAGCTCGAGTGGATCGAAGGCGACGCGCTGGAGATCGACGCGGCTGCGCTGCTTGGCCCAGGCCACCACGTCGTCGCCAACCTGCCCTACAACGTCGGAACGGCGCTGCTGGTGCGCTGGCTATCGAGCGAGACGTGGCCGCCCGCCTGGGCCTCGCTGACGCTGATGTTCCAGCTGGAGGTCGCGCAGCGGATCGTCGCCTCGCCCGGAAGCGCCGATTACGGGCGGCTCGCGGTGCTGGCGCAGTGGCGGTCGAGCGCGCGCATCGCGATGAAGGTCCATCGCAGCGCCTTTACTCCGCCCCCCAAGGTCATGTCGGCGGTGGTGCACATCGTGCCCGCGTCGCAACCCGAAGGCGTGCGCCTCGCAACGCTTGAGCGCGTCACCGCCGCCGCCTTCGGGCAACGCCGCAAGATGCTCCGTCAGTCGCTCAAGGGCGTGCCGCACGCGCTGGAGGCGATGGAGTTGCTCAGCCTCGCTCCGACCGCGCGGGCGGAGACTCTAAGCGTCGCGGATTACGTCGCAATCGCGCGGGCGATCGATCAGTTCTGACGTGGTGGGGTTGAGCTGTCCGGGGTGGTAGTGGGCGCTGCCGCCTGAACCGCGGTCCGGGCGCCCGCCGCGGTGATGGCCTGCCGCAGCGCAACTGCCTCCGGACAGGCCGTAGCGCGACCGCACATGCGCTCCACCTCGCCGAGATTCGCGCGCGCCCGATCGAGCGCACCGCGAACGACCAGCGCCCGACCCTGCGCCGCGACGATCGCACGGTCTGACGGGCGGAGCTTTCGCGCCTCGCGATAATAGCCGATGGCCTGCCCGGGGAGGTCACGCGCCAGTGCGACCTGCGCCAGCCCAAGATAGGCGGCCGCATTGCGTGGATCGGCCACCAGCGCGCTTTCAAACGCGCCCGATGCCTCATCAAACCGGCGCGCGGAGAGGGCCGTGCTGCCCTGCTCCTCCAGCGCTTGCGACAGTTCGGCAATCGGCGCTTCTTGCGCGGGCGCAGGCTCCGCATGCGTGGTGAGCGCGGCGGCCAGCCCCAAGGCCGCGAGGCCGTACGGCGTCATACGTAAAACCATCGCTTTGACCCTGTCGTCCACCGGCGATGCCCCTCTTCGCCGAGCTAGGTGCGGACCAGCCGCGCCATGAAGAAGCCATCGGTGCCATCATGCGCAGGCGTGAGCAAGCGCCCCGCACCCGCAGCGCGTCCGACGACGGCGTCGAGCCGGTCTTCCGCGCGCCAGCCCGGGTGGCGCTGTGAGAATGCGGCGACCTGCCCTTCGCCCTCTTCCACCGTCAAGGCGCACACCGCGTAGATCAGCGCTCCGGTGGGTGCGACCAGTTCAGCGGCGATGTCGAGCAGCCGCGCCTGCAACTGCGTGAGCCGAGCGAGGCGGTCGGGCGTCGCCCGCCACCGCGCCTCCGGGTTGCGACGCCACGTGCCGCTCCCCGAACAGGGCGCATCGACCAGCACGACATCGGCTCGGCCCGCAGCATCGCTCAGAGCGGCGCGCTCCCGGCCGGGGTCGAGCAGCCGCTTCGAAATAAGGTCGCCAAGGTTTGCGCGCTCGGCTCTGGGCCCGAGCTCACGCAGGCGGTCGCGGTCGGTGTCGCACGCGACGATATGGCCCTCCCCGCGCATCGCCGCGCCGAGCGCGAGCGTCTTGCCGCCTGCTCCGGCGCAAAGATCGATGACGCACATGCCCGGTTCCACCGCGCACAGCTGCGCGATGAATTGCGAGCCTGCGTCCTGAACCTCGATCCCGCCGCGCGCGAAGGCTGCGCTTTCGGTGACGCGCGTGTCGGGCGGAAAACGCATTCCGTCGAGCGGCGCGCGCAGCGGTTGCCCGCCCTCGGGCAGGTCCACGTCGAGCCGCTCGCGATAGATGCGCACGTCCACCGGCGCGCGCTCGGTGAGTGCGAGCAGTTCGGCTTCGTCGATGCGCGGGTCGAGCCGGGCACGCAGCCAGTCGGGGGCGAACGTCATCGTCTCGCGTGGTTCGTCCGCGCGGATCAGCGCGGGCCCGCGCTCACTGCCGTCGAACAATGCGGCAAGCTGAGGGTCGTGATCCGCGAGCGCAACGAACGCAGCGCGTGCGCTGGCGGGGGGCTCACCGAAGCGGCGCAGCACTTCCCAGACATGCGCGCGGATCACGCGGCGATCGCTCGACCCGGCGTAGCGCCGCTCCTTGAACCACCGCTTGGCGAGCGTGTCGGCGGCTGCACCGCCTTCGAGCGCCGCGCGCCGGATGACGTCGGTCAGCTCGATCGCTTCCTGAAGCTGCGCGGGCGGCCTCATCGCGTTGGGTAGTTCGGGGCCTCGCGTGTGATCGTCACGTCGTGCACGTGACTTTCGCGCAGACCCGCCCCCGTGATCCGCACAAACTCTGCTCGCTGCTGCAACTGCGCGATGGTCGCCGAGCCGGTGTAGCCCATCGCTGCCTTAATGCCGCCCACCAGCTGATGCACGACGTCGCGCGCCGGCCCCTTGTACGGCACCTGCCCCTCGATCCCCTCGGGCACCAGCTTCATCTGGTCCTTTATGTCGCCCTGGAAATAGCGGTCCGCGCTGCCGCGGCCCATCGCCCCGACCGAGCCCATGCCGCGATAGCTTTTGTAGGCGCGGCCTTGGTAGAGGAACGTCTCCCCCGGCGCTTCCTCGGTTCCCGCGAGCATCGAGCCGATCATCACCGAGCTTGCCCCGGCCGCAAGTGCCTTGGCAGCATCGCCCGAGGTGCGCAGGCCCCCGTCGGCGATCACCGGCACGCCGCTATCGCGCGCCGCGCGCGCAGCGTCGGCAATCGCGGTTAGCTGCGGCACGCCCACGCCCGCTACGATGCGCGTGGTGCAGATCGAGCCGGGCCCGATGCCGACCTTCACACCGTCCGCGCCTGCGTCGATCAACGCGCGCGTCGCATCGTAAGTGGCGACGTTGCCGGCGATGACACGAGCCGAGTTGGACAGCGCTTTCACCCGCTCCACCGCGCGCGCGACGTCGCGGTTGTGGCCGTGCGCGGTGTCGATGATGACCACGTCGCACTCCGCCTCGAGCAGCGCTTCGGTGCGGTCGAAGCCCTTGTCGCCGACCGTCGTCGCCGCCGCCACGCGCAGCCGCCCCGCCGCGTCCTTGGTCGCGTCCGGGTAGGTGACGGCCTTCTCGATATCCTTCACGGTGATGAGGCCGATGCAGTGAAACGCATCGTCCACCACCAGCAGTTTTTCGATGCGACGCTGGTGAAGCTGGCGCCGAGCTTCGTCCTGGCTCACCCCCGGACGTACAGTCACCAGATTTTCGTGGGTCATCAGCTCGCGCACCGGCTGGAGCGGGTTGGCGGCAAAGCGCACGTCGCGGTTGGTGAGGATGCCGACCAGCCGCCCGTTTCCCTCCACCACCGGGATGCCGGAGATACGGTGCGCCTTCATCAGCTCGCGCGCTTCGCCGAGCGTCGCGTCGGGCTGGATGGTGATCGGGTTGACCACCATCCCGCTTTCGTAGCGCTTCACCTGACGCACCGCCGCGCACTGTTCCTCGACCGTGAGGTTACGATGCAGCACCCCGATCCCGCCGAGCTGCGCCATGACGATCGCCATGTCTGCCTCGGTCACCGTGTCCATCGCCGACGAGAGCACCGGTATCGCAAGCTCGATATCGCGCGTCAGCCGGGTGGCGGTGTCAGCGGTCGAGGGCAGCACCTCGGATTCGGCTGGCACCAGCAGCACGTCGTCAAAAGTCAGGCCGAGGCGGATATCCATGGCTGGAAGTGCAATCCCTTGGATCGAGTGGGGCGTTGCGCTTCGCCCATAGTCGCGCGCTTCGTGACGCGCCAGTGACTCAGCGCATTCGGTCGAGCGCCCGCACCGCCGCGACGTGGAGGTCCGCATCGTCCGCCGCTCCGCCAAGCGGCGTCGCATCGGTCAGCTCATCGTCGGGACCGTGGTAGGGGCCCGAGAGATAGCGTTGCAGCGGCGCGAGGTCGGCAAAGCTGCCCCCCGCCATCACCGCCGGGATGCCATCGGCGACGAACGCCGCACCGTCCTGCCGCATGATAAAGGCGTTGGCCTCGAGGTCGGTGTCCACCGCGCGGCCGAGCGAGCGCGCCGTCTGGTCGAGCACCGCGTCGAGCCAAGGGTTGGCGCCTCGTCCAACGATCGCCATCGGCGCGCCCCGCGGCGCGATCGCGATGGTGTCGACGTTCAGTACCGCGCGGATGCGATCCTTTGGCAGCGGGAGGCTGGCGACGAACTGGCGCGCGCCGACCAGGCCCAACTCCTCGGCGGTGGTCGCAATGACGTAGACGTCGTGGTCGAGCCGCGGCCCGGAACCGAGGCGACGCGCCACCGCGAGCAGCGCGGCAATCCCGCTCGCATTATCGACCGCGCCATTGCAGATGCGGTCGGGGGCGGAGGCGGGACGGCACTCCGCGCCCAGATGATCCCAATGCCCGGTCAGCAGGATCGCGCCACGCTCGGGTCGACGCCCCGGCAGCTTGGCGACGAGGTTGTAGGTGGGCGCGTCGTAGGTCGCGCTCGCCACATCGAGCGTCAGCTCCACACCCAAGTCGCGCGCGGTGTCGAGCTTTTCCGCCGTCGCCGGCGCGCCGAGCGCCGTCGCAAGCGCAGGGGTGACGCCGCCCGTAGCGCGCATCGCACCCCACTCCCCGGTCCACTCCGCACGTCGCGTCCAGGCCGACCGCAGCTGCGCCGGGTTGGCGGTCGGAGGCAGCACGGTGAGCGTCGCGATCGCACCCGCGCGGCCGAGTGCCGCCTGCCGCTGTCGCATGTCACTGTTGCTCAAGCCCGTCGGCGTGGTCATCAACACGACCTTGCCCGCCACGCCCGCCGGAGCTTCGACGCTGCCGTCACGCCCATCGCCGATATAGACGACGGGATAGGTGCCCTGGAAATTGCCGGGGTAGCTCCGCAGCGCGAAGGCGTCGGAAGAGATTGCGACTGGAGCGCCGTTGCGGGTCGCGCTCATCCGCGCCTGCGCAACGTCGAGGAAACGCACCATCGGCACGCGCTGGTACCAGCCGCCATCCGCCATGCCGCCGCGAAGCCCGGAGCGATGCAGCGCGCCGCCGATGTAACTCAGCGTCAGCGTCTCACCCGCCGTCGCCGGCTGGCGGCCGAGAAATTCGTCGCTCGCCAGCACCGCGATGTCGCTGCGGATTTCCGCCTCGGTCACCGGCGCATCCCCACACGCGAGGGCGACGCTCGCGCTCCCCAGCAACAGCAAACCCAGCAGCGCGCGCGATACCATCAGCAAAGCCCCTCTCTCGATTGAGAGCGCTGCTGTGACGAGCGAGCGACCCCATGACAAGCGCCGGTTTTCGGTGACAGCCCGCGACGGAGCAGATAGCATCGCCGCATTGTTCCGGCGCCAACCGCCGGACGCGGGGGTCGCAACCGATGAGTTACGCCGTCATCCTGATCATCGCGCTAGCGGTGCTCTTCCTGTTCAGCGCCGTCAAAATGGTGCGTCAGGGCTTCAACTACACAATCGAGCGCTTCGGCCGGTTTACCAAGGTCGCGCCGCCCGGCCTCACCATCATCATGCCCTTCTTCGAGCGGGTCGGGCACAAGATCAACATGATGGAGCAGGTGCTCGACATTCCGGGGCAGGAGATCATTACCCGCGATAACGCCATGGTGGGCGTCGACGCGGTGGTGTTCTTTCAAGTGCTCGACGCCGCCAAGGCCGCTTACGAGGTGAGCGACGTCTATCGCGCGATCATGCAGCTAACGACGACCAACCTGCGCACAGTGATGGGCTCGATGGACCTCGACGAGACGCTGTCCAAGCGCGACGAGATCAACGCGCGGCTGCTGTCGGTGGTCGATCATGCGACGACGCCGTGGGGGGTGAAGATCACGCGCGTGGAGATCAAGGACATCCGCCCGCCGGCTGACATCTCCAACGCGATGGCGCGACAGATGAAGGCGGAGCGCGAAAAGCGTGCGCAGATCCTCGAGTCCGAAGGCTTGCGCGCCGCCGCGATCCTTCGCGCCGAGGGTGAGAAGCAGGCGCAGATCCTTTCCGCCGAAGGACGCCGCGAAGCCGCCTTTCGCGACTCTGAAGCGCGCGAGCGTGAGGCGGAGGCGGAGGCCAAGGCGACGCGGCTCGTCAGCGATGCCATTGCGGGTTCGGGCAGCCAGGCGATCAATTACTTCGTCGCGCAGAAATATGTCGAGGCGATCGGCGCCTTTGCGACTTCACCCAATGCCAAGACGGTGCTGTTCCCGGTGGAAGCGACGCAGCTGGTCGGCACGCTCGGCGGGATTGGCGAGCTGATCCGCGACGCGACCAGCGGTGAGCGCCCCTCCCCACCGCCGCAGCCGCCCACGCGCCCGCTGCGTGGGTCTGTGGTGGAACCGGCGCCGTCCGCCATGCCGGACTATCCGGTCGGCAAGGATGGGCTCCCCATCGTGCCGATCACCAGACGCCCCCCAGGGACCTAAGCCGAGATTATGGAGGGCATCGACCTATCCGGCGCGGCGGGGTGGTGGCTGGCCGCGGGCGGCCTGCTTCTTCTGCTCGAGCTGGTGGTCCCGGGCGTGTTTCTCATGTGGATCGGCGCTGCGGCGCTTCTCACCGGAGCCGCCGCGCTCATGCTCCCGGACCTGCCATTGCTAGTCCAAGCCATCATGTTCGCTGTTCTGGGGGGCGTGTCAGTCTACTTCGGGCTACGCTTCACCTATTCCGAGCACGTGGAGAGCGAAGACCCTCTCCTCAATGACAGACTCGCGCGGCTGCTGGGGGAGACAGTGACCGTCGCCGAACCGATCACGGCTGGGCGAGGGCGTGTGACCGTCGGCGACTCGGTATGGCCCGCGCGTGGCCCCGACTTACCCGTCGGCACCCGCGCAAAGGTGGTGGGGGCGAGCAATGGCGTCCTCGTCGTGGAGCCGTTGCCCGCCGCCCTCCCGTCCGCTTAGCGGCGTCCGCCCATCATCCCGCCGAGGATCTGGGTCAGCGGGTTGCCAGCGCCGCCCGCCATCCCGCCAAGAATATCGCCGAGGCCGCCCATGCCGCCCGCAGGCGCGCCCTGCGGCTGCGCGGTACGCCCGCCGCTCATCGCAGCCCCGATCACCTGTCCGAGGATGCCGCCGAGACCGCCGCCAAGCGCTCCGCCGCCCATCGCGCCGCCAAAGCCGGCGTTGCCCATCGGGTTGCCCGCCCCGCCGCCGAGCACCGAGCCAAGCGCGCCGCCAAGCCCTCCGCCCTGACCGTCGCGCCCGCGGGTCGCGAGGTAACCGCCGACGAGCATCGCCACGATCGGCAGCAGACGGCGCAGCGTCGCCGGGTCGATGCCCGACTGGCCAGCCGCATGATCGGCAACCTGCCGGCTGACATCCTTGCTGCCGAAGATGTTGCCCAGAAGGTTATTGCCCTGTGCCACATCGGTCGGCTGATCGCCGACCACCGAATCCGCCAACCCGGCGCCGCCGAGTCCGCCGAGCATCGATTCAATACCGCCGACGCCGCCGTTTGCCGCCTGCTGCTGGAAGCCACCGAGGATCGCTGGGATCAACGCCGCGGCACCTGCTGACGCCGTCTGCTGATCGATCCCCAGCTCACGCGCAGCGGAATTGAGCGCGCCCGACTGCGCCAGCATCGAAGCAATATCCATTCGACCGTCCTCTCGATTTTGCGAAGCGCGGCGAACCCTTTTCGCCTCACCGCGTTGTCGCAGCGGAAGCGCCGGGCGGGGACGTTGGTTCCGCTTTGCCCGCCGCATGGTGGCCCGCCCGACGGGTCGATAGGGAGGCACGATGAACATCTTCTCGAGCATCAAGAACGCGATCTTCGGCAACCGTCAGCAGGCGCAGACGACCCCCGCCGACGCGACCACGACCACCACCGCAGCGCCCGCCGCGCCGGTGCAGGAAGAGGAAGTCGACGTCGCCGCGATCCTCGAAGCCAAGGCCGCTGCCAAGGGCGAGAACCTCAACTGGCAGAATTCGATCGTCGACCTGATGAAGACGCTCGACATGGATTCGAGCCTCGAGAACCGCAAGGCGCTCGCGCAGGAGCTCGGCTATCAGGGCGCGCTTGACGGCAGCGCTGACATGAACACGCGCCTCCACCGTGCGGTGATGAAGGCGCTGTCGGTCAACGGTGGCAAGGTGCCCCCGCAGATGCTCGACTGATCGCATCACACCTGTGTTGAAAGAGGGCGTCGCAGCAATGCGGCGCCCTTTTGTTTGCGGGTCGGCAGATTGCGTTCGGACGCAGGCGCTAGAGCCGCTTCCCCAATACGACGAAATAAAGGTCGTCGCGCTTCGGATCACCGTAGCGCGCGTCGCCATATGGGAACGGTGCGGTCTCGCCCGTGCGGGCGTAGCCTCGACGGCCGTAATATTCGATGAGCGCCTCTCGCTGGGCGATAACCGTCATCCGCGCCACGGTCTCACCGGCATCGCGGAGCGAGCGCTCCGCGGCTTCCAATAACGACGCGCCGATGCCGCCGCCCTGCCGCCCAGGCTCGACCGTCACGATGCCGATGTAGCCATGGCCTGTGCGCCGCTCCACCGCGACGCAGCCGACGAGATGCGCCCCGTCGAACGCCTGCAACACCTGTGCGCCGGGCGTCGCGATCAGCTCGTGCAGCATCTCCGCATCGATCCGCTGCCCGCCGAGCAGGTCCGCCTCATGCGTCCAGCCGACACGCGCGCTGTCGCCGCGGTAAGCGCCCTCGACCAATGCGACGAGCGCCGGAACGTCGGCGCCCGCCGCCGCGCGAAACGAGAGCGGACGGGTCAGGCGGCCTGCGGTGCGGCCTGGCGCACGCCCTCATCGACATGGTCAGCGAACTGCGCGAAGTTGGCGACGAACTGGTCCACCAGCTTCTTCGCGGTCGCGTCGTAAGCTGCGCCGTCCGCCCAGGTCGAACGCGGATCGAGGATCTTCGCATCGACGCCCGGTACCGAGACCGGCACCTTGAACCCGAAGTTGGGATCGGTGCGCATCTCCGCCTGCGCGAGGCTGCCGTCGAGCGCCGCATTGAGCAACGCGCGGGTCGCCTTGATCGGCATGCGGCTGCCGGTGCCATAGCTACCGCCGGTCCAGCCGGTGTTGACCAGCCAGCACGTCACTCCGCCGCGCGCGATGCGCTCCTTGAGGAGGTTGCCGTAGACGCTCGGGTGACGCGGCATGAACGGCGCACCGAAGCAGGTTGAGAAGGTCGCGGTCGGTTCGGTGACGCCGATCTCCGTCCCAGCGACGCGCGCGGTGTAGCCGGACAGGAAGTGATACATCGCCTGCTCGGGCGTCATCTGCGCGATCGGCGGCAGCACGCCATAGGCATCGGCGGTGAGCATGATGATGGTGCGCGGCACCGGACCCATGTTGTCCGCGCTCGCATTCGGGATGAACTCCACCGGATACGCACCGCGGCTGTTCTCGGCGAGGGTCGCGTCGTCGAGGTCGATCTGCCGCGTAACGGGGTCGATCACCACATTCTCAAGCACCGTGCCGAAGCGCTTGGTGGTCGCGAAAATCTCTGGCTCCGCTTCGGCCGAAAGGCGGATCATCTTGGCGTAGCAGCCGCCTTCGAAATTGAAGACCGCGGTGTCCGACCAGCCATGTTCATCGTCGCCGATCAGCGTGCGGCTGGCATCGGCGCTGAGCGTGGTCTTGCCCGTGCCCGACAGGCCGAAAAACACCGCCGTATCGCCCTTGGGGCCGATGTTGGCCGAACAGTGCATCGGCATGATGCCCTGCTCCGGCAGCAGATAGTTGAGGAGGCCGAACACCGACTTCTTCATCTCGCCGGCATAGGCGGTGCCGCCGATCAAGATCAGCTTTTCCGAGAAATTGACGGCGATCACCGTCTCGCTGCGGCAGCCGTGGCGCGTCGGGTCCGCGCGGAAGCTCGGCAGGTCGATGATGGTGTATTCGAGCGTGAATGCCGCCAGCTCCTCGCGCGTCGGGCGGACCAGCATCGTGCGAATGAACTGGTTGTGCCAGGCGAGCTCGTTGATGACGGTCACGTTGACGCGGTGTTCGGGCTGCGATCCGCCGAACAAGTCAGCGACAAACAGCGTGTCTTTTTCCCCGAGCGCGCGCAGGAAATCCGCCTTGAGTGCGGCGAAATGTTCGGGGGTCATCGACTGGTTGACCTTGCCCCACCAGACGCTGTTCTCCGTCTCGGCATCGCGAACGATATATTTGTCGTTGGCGGACCGACCGGTATGTGCGCCAGTGGCGACGACGATCGGGCCGTCCTTTGCGAGCACACCTTCGCCCCGGCTCACCGCATGTTCGACCAGCGCCGGGGTCGACAGATTGCGGTGAATGGTCGCGCGGGTTTCCACCGTAGTGCCACCGATCGAAAGGGTCATCGTCGCGCTCGCCTTCATCAGCAAAGGCGCGCCGCGCACCGGTCCTCGCGGGGTCGCGAGACCGGGCGAAACAGGCGCGCCGGATTCGGTTGGCGGCGCGAACAACCCGCGCCGCGGAACGCCGCTCGCCCTAGCGAGAGCGGCGGCTCTGGTCAAACCTCTCGGCCTTGCAGGATCGCCCGCACGGTGCTTGGAAAGGATGCGATGCACGGCGAGATCATCCACGCCAGCGCGGTTGCGATCGGTGGTCGCGCAGTGCTGCTCACCGGTGCGAGCGGCAGCGGCAAGAGCGAGCTTGCCTGGGCGCTGTGCCGTGAAGGTGCGAGCCTGATCGCCGACGACGCGGTGCTGTTCGACCCCGCCCCGCCCTTCGCAACCGCCGCGTCACCCGGGTCGGCGATGCAAAGCTCTTTAGGGGAACCCGCCCTGTGGATCCCAGGGATCGGAGCCATCGTCCCGCCTAGAGCCACACTCTCCGCCCACCCGGTTGCGCTGATCATCCGATGCACTCCGGGGCACCGACCCTCCCGCGACGTGGCCGACATTGATGTCACCGCCATCGCCGCACGCCACCTCCCAACGCTCACGCTCGACCCGTTCTGGGCCAGTGCGCCCGCGCGGATCGCGCTGGCGCTGGCGCGCTGGGGACTTTAGGGCGGGGAGCATGCCTTCGAACGGTTCGCCCGACGCCTCCGCACGCCCCGGTGACGCGCCCCCCGATCCGCGCGCCCTCCCCCGCATCCTGCTGGTCACGGGCATGTCAGGCGCGGGTATGTCGACGACGCTCCGCGCGCTTCAGGATTTGGGCTGGGAGACGGTCGACAACCTTCCCATCAGCCTGCTCGATCCGCTGGTCAATGTGCCGCGGATGGCGGAAGAGGGGCTCGACCGGCCGCTGGCGATCGGCATCGACGCGCGCACCCGCGGCTTTTCTTCCGAGGCGATCCTGACCACGCTGCTCGACCTTCGCGAACGCGGGGACATGCGGCTCGACACGCTGTTTCTCGACTGCGCGGGCGCCGAGCTGGAGCGCCGCTTTTCCGAAACCCGTCGCCGCCACCCGCTCGCCGCCGACCGGCCCGCCGCCGACGGCATCGCGCAGGAGCGCGAGCTGCTCGAGCCGCTGCGGCGCTGGGCGGACGCGATCATCGACACCACCAGCTACAGCGCGCCCGAACTGACGCAGGACGTGCGGCGGCGCTACGCTCCGGGGGACCGCCCGTCACTCACCGTGACGGTGATGAGCTTTGGTTTCGCCCGAGGACTGCCGCGCAATGCGGACCTCGTCTTCGACATGCGGTTCCTGCGCAATCCGCACTGGGACCCGGTCCTCCGCCCGCAAACCGGGCTCGACGCGGCGGTCGCCGACTATGTCCGCGCCGACCCCGGCTACGACGAGGTGGTCGATCGCATGGAGGCGCTGCTGCTAACGATACTGCCGAGGTACGCGGAGGAGGGGCGCAGCTACCTCACCATCGCGATCGGCTGCACTGGCGGACGGCATCGCTCCGTCCACGTGGCGGAGCGCATCGCGCTGACGCTCGCCAGGGCGGGATTTGCGCCTGCGCTGCTCCACCGCGACCTCGACCGGGCACCGCCCTCGCCCTCCCTTGAGGCGCGCGTCATCTCCGCCTAAAGGCCGCGCTTCATGCCTGCCTCCCCCCCTCCCGCCATCGGCCTGGTGCTCGTCACGCACGGCCGGCTTGCCGTCGAATTCCGCGTTGCGATGGAGCATGTCGTCGGGCCGCAGCGCGCGGTTGCCTGCGTCTGCATCGGCCCCAACGACGATATGGAGCAACGCCGCGGCGAAATCGCCGACGCGGTCGCGGAGGTGCGCGGCGAAGGGGGGGCCATCATCCTCACCGACCTGTTTGGCGGCACTCCCTCCAACCTCGCCATCTCGATGCTCGAACCGGGCGCGGTGGAGGTCATCGCGGGGGTCAACCTTCCCATGCTGATCCGGCTCGAATCGGCGCGGCGGAGCATGGGCATCCGCGATGCGGTGCGCGCGGCGCGAGAGGCGGGGCAGAAGTATATCTCGGTCGCTTCCGAGCTGTTGAGCTCGATCGCGTGAGCGCCAGCGAAACGGTCGAGATCAGCAACCAGCGCGGGCTCCACGCGCGGGCGAGCGCCAAGTTCGTCAACCACGTCGCCGCTCTACCGGAGGGGCTGCGTGTCGAGGTCGAAAAGGACGGCCACCGCGTCTCCGGCACGTCGATTATGGGGCTGATGATGCTCGGCGCAGCGCGCGGCGACACGATCACCATCCACGTCGAAGGCGGAGGCGCCGACGCCGCGCTGCTGAAGCTCACCGGGCTGGTGCGCGACCGCTTCGGCGAGGATTGAGGGGGGCCGCGATGGCGCTCCCGCCGCTGCGCCGCATCGACAGCGCGGCTAACCCGACGGTCAAGGCCGCGCGCGCGCTGCGCGACAAGAAGCACCGCCGCGCATCGGGCGCATTCCTCGCCGAGGGGCTGCGCATCGCCACCGAAGCGCGGGAGGCGGGCGTGCTCCCGCAGCAGCTGTTCATCGGCGACCACGCCGACCGCCACCCGCTGATCGACGCGCTGATCGACGCGACGCTGGCGTCGGGCGGCGAAGCGATCGTTGCCAGCCGCGACGTGCTCGCCAAGCTGTCGGGCAAGGACAACCCGCAGAGCGTCGTCGGCATCTATGCCGAGCGCGCGGCGTCGCTGGAGGCGCTCGACCGCACCGCCGCGCCGATCTGGTTCGTCGCGCAGGCGATGCGCGATCCCGGCAACCTCGGCACGCTGCTGCGCACGGGCGACGCGGTCGGCGCCGGCGGCGTGATCCTGGTCGACGATTGCGTCGATCCCTTCTCGGTCGAAACCGTCCGCGCGAGCATGGGGGCGCTGTTCACGCAGGCGATCGTGCCGAGCGATTGGCTGAGCTTTCTCGGTTGGCTGCGCTCCGGTCCGGGCCAGCTGGTCGGCACCAGCCTCGCCCCCGGCGCCGTCGACTATCGCGATGCGCCTTATGCCGCGCCGGTGTTCATCCTGGTCGGGAACGAGGCGCGCGGGCTCCCGGCGGAATATGAGGATGCGTGCGACGTGCGGGTGACGATCCCGATGCGCGGTCGCGCCGACAGCCTCAACGCCTCGGTGGCGGCGGCGGTGACCGCCTACCGCGTCGCGGACATTCTGGAGCGGCGCGGCGTTCAGGCCTGATTACTGCTCGACGTGAAAGATCTTGGCGATGCGCCGGATTGCCCTTCTCTCCTCGCTCCTGCCGCTGCTTGCGAGCTGCACCACGGGGCTGCCAACCGCCCCGACCGACGCGCCATCGCCCGCGCCTTCGGAGCAGGCCTATCTCGCGCTTGGCACCGAACCGTTCTGGAGCCTAGAGATCACGCCGCAGTGGATGACCTTCCACGACATGGAGCGGCGCATGACGCGCGTTGCGACGCCCCGCGTGATTCACGGGATCGCGGGCGAGATCTACAACACGCCGACGCTGTCCGCGAATATCGTCCACACCGACTGCAGCGACGGGATGAGCGACCGCGTCTACCCTGATCGGGTGCAGTTGACCGTACGCGGGCAGCGGTTCGAGGGGTGCGGCGGCGAGCCGATCACGTTGCAGGAGCGTGGCTGGCGGATACGCAGCATCGACGGCGTCGCCCTCCCCACATCGACCCGCGCGGCGACGATGCGGTTCGAGGGTGAGCGTTTGAGCGCGTCGGTCGGATGCAATCAAATGAGCGCGCCCTACACGGTGCGCCGCGGACAACTCACCCCGGGAGCGGTGGCGTCGACGCGCATGGGCTGCCCGCCACCGGTAGCGACGCTGGAGGCTCGCGTAGCCGCAATTCTCGCCGAGCCGCTGACGGTGCGTGGCACGTCGTCGGGCGGTTACACGCTGACCAACCGGTTGGGGCGGATCGAGCTCGCTCGGGGGGAGTGACGACGTCCCCTTAGAGGCTACGTCGCCCCGGACCTGATCCGGGGCTGGACTCCCTTCGAACAGTTCAGAAGAAGCCCTGCCCCAGATCAAGTCCGGGGCGACGGCCGAGGGATACGCCCTCAGTCCACCACCTCCACCAGCGCGTCTGACGCATCCGTAATCGCCAGCTTAGTGAGTGGTCGCGCGGCCTGTTCGCAGCCGGAGGCGAGCGGGATTTCCTTGCCGCCGGTCTCGATGTCAAGCGCCTCGAACCGGCGGGCCTGCGTCAGCACCTGCGATTCGAAGCTGCCGACGAACTGATTGTAACCCGCCACTGCGGCATCGAGATTCTTGCCCAGCCGCGCGAGGTGCGTGCCCATCGTCACCATGCGCGCATAGAGGTCCTTACCCAGCTGGCCGATTTCACGCGCCTGCCCCGCCAGCTTCTCCTGCCGCCACACCTCCCCCACGGTGCGCAGGATCGCGACCATGTTCGTCGGGGTCGCCAGCAGAACCTTGCGTTCGAAGGCGAAGTCCCACAGCCCAGGGTCGTGCGCCAGCGCGGCGGAGACGAAATGTTCGCCGGGCACGAACATGATGACGAAATCGGGCGTATCGTCGAACTGCGACTGATAGGATTTGGCGCCGAGCGTCGTCACATGCGCCTTCATCGCGCTCGCGTGTTGGGTGAGCAGCGTATCGCGCTCATGCTCCATGGCATTGTGCGCGTCCTGATACGCGTTGAGCGACACCTTGGCGTCGATCACCAGCGAACGGCCACCGGGGATGCGCACGATCACGTCGGGACGCAGTCGCCCGTCGCCCGTGTCGCGGCTGACCTCGGTATGGAAATCGACGTGCTCGGCGAGCCCGCAGCTTTCGAGCAAATTCTTGAGCTGCTGCTCCCCCCAGCGGCCCCGCGCCTTGGGGGCGTTGCGCAGCGAGTTGACGAGATTGTTGGCGGAATCGCGCACCGCCTCCTGCCCGCGCTTCATCTCCTCCATCAGCGCGGAGAGACTGCCGTGGCTCTGCTGACGCTCAGCCTCGATCCGCCCGACGGTCTCCTCATAGGCTTTTAGACGGTCGTGCACCGGCGCGACGAGCGCTTTCAGTTGCTCCCCCGCTGCGGCTTCAGACGCCGCAAACCGCTCGCCTGCCTTGTCGAGAAACTGCGCCTGCGCCCGATCGAGCAGCCGCGCGCCGACCTCCTGAAACTGCGCGGCGAGTGCATCGCGCGCCTGCGTCAGCGCCTCCACCTGCGCGGCGTGGGCGCGTTGCCCGGCGCCGATCTCTGCCCGAAGCCGCTCAAGCTCGATACCCCGCTGCTCGCGTTCGTGGCTCGCCGACTCGAGGTCGCGCACGGCCTGCTTCCAGCGTCCCGCCTGCTCGTCGCGATCGGCGCGCAGGGCGGAAACCTCCGCCGCGAGCACCGCTCCACGCCGACCCGCGATCAGCCATCCCAAAAGCGCACCCACGCCGAGCGCGGCGAGGATCAACACGAAATGTTCAGGCGCGAGCGTCATCCGCAGAACATCGCGCGAACATCGCGCAGCGTCAAGCGCTGGTTAGACGACCGCCCCCGCGTTGGGATCGGTAGGCGCGACGGGCTTGGCCGACGCCTTGTCATCCAACGCGACGAAGCTGTCGGGGCCGACCTTCAGCCAGACAAGGATCGCGCAGGCGATGTAGATCGACGAATAGGTGCCGATCACGATGCCCAGCAGCATCGCGGCGGTGAAGCCGAAGATGACCGGCGGTCCGATCAGCAACAGCGCGGCGAGCGCGGCGATCATCGTCAGACTGGTCATCACCGTGCGCGACAGCGTCTCGTTGACGCTGAGGTCGAGCAGCTCGATGATCCCCATGCGCCGATACTTGCGCAGGTTCTCGCGCACCCGGTCATAGACGACGATTGTGTCGTTGAGCGAATAGCCGACGATCGTCAGCAACGCCGCGATGACGTTGAGGTCGAACTCCAGCTGCGTCAGCGCGAAAAAGCCGAAGGTAAGCGCGACGTCGTGCGCCAGCGAAAACAGCGCGCCCACCCCGAACTGCCACTCGAACCGGAACCAGATGTAGACCGAGATCGCCAGCATCGCGAGCAGGAGGCTGATCGCACCGGTGCGGAAAAGCTCGTTCGAGACTTTGGGGCTGACCGTCTGCACGCCGCCCGTCTGCGCGGTCGGAAACGCCTGGCGAATGCCCGCGACGAGCCGTTCGCCCGCAGCATTGCTCGCCGCCTCGCCCCCGTCGGGAACCGCGGTGCGGATCGAGACGACGTTCGAGGTGCCGAACTGCTGAATGACCGGATCGCCAAGACCGATCGCGGCCACCCGGCTGCGGACCTCGTCGATCGGCGGCACGCCTTGCGGAAAGGTCACCTGCACCGATTGGCCGCCGGCGAAGTCGATGCCGACGTTGAGCCCGCGGATCGCGACCAAGGCGATCGAGGTAAGGATCATCAGGATGCTCACCGCCATGGCGATGTTGCGCCACTTGAGAAAGCCGATGTTGGTGTTGTCGGGGACGAATTTGAGGAGGCGCATCGCGGTCCTGCCTGTCAGATCGTAATGGCGCTGGGGCGCGCCTTGCGGAGGTAGCGGGACACCAGCCAGCGCGTCACGGTGACGGCGGTGAACACCGACGTCACGATGCCGATGGTGAGCACCACCGCGAAGCCCTTGATCGGGCCCGTGCCGAAGAAGAACATCAGCGCCGCAGCGATGACGTTGGTGATATTGGCGTCAAAAATCGCGCGGCTCGCTTCCTGGTAGCCGGTTTCGACGGCGGAGATCACCTTGCGCCCTCGCCGCAGTTCTTCGCGGATACGCTCGTTGATGAGCACGTTCGCATCGACCGCCGCGCCGATCGTCAGCACGAAGCCCGCGATACCGGGCAGCGTCAGCGTCGCGCCCATCATCGCCATCGCCGCGATGATCAGGAAGATGTTCGCGATCAGCGCAATGTTCGCATAGACGCCGAAGCGACCATACACGACGAGCATGAAACCCAGCGTCAGCAGCGTCGCGACGATCGCCGCGATCGCGCCGGCGCGGATCGAGTCCGCACCAAGCTCTGGCGTCACCGTGCGCTCTTCGACCACAGTCAGCTTCACCGGCAGCGCGCCCGAACGGAGCGCAATGGCGAGCTGGTTGGCACTGTCGACGGTGAAACTTCCCGAAATCTGCGCCGCGCCGCCGTTGATCGGCTCGTTGATCGACGGCGCGGACAGCACCTTGCCGTCGATCAGCATCGCAAAGCGCTTGCCGGTGTTCTGACGCGTGATGCGCGAGAAGATCGTCGCGCCTTCGCCGTTGAACTGGATGTTGACCACCGGCTGGCCCGACTGCTGGTCGAAGCCCTGGTTGGCCTGGGTCAGCTGGTCGCCGGAGATGACGGCCTGTCGCCCGACCACCTCGAAATTGGCTTGGTCGGCGTAAGGCGCGACCGCGAAGCCGAGCGGCGGGTTCCCCTGCGCCGCCGCCGCCCGCGCCGCGGGATCGTCGTTGACCATGCGAAACTCGAGCCGCGCAGTCTGGCCGAGCAGATCCTTGAGTGCTTTCGGATCCTGCAGCCCCGGCACCTGCACGACGATGCGGTCGGTGCCCTGCAGCACGATCGTCGGCTCGCGCGTGCCGAGCGCGTTGACGCGGCGTTCGACGACGTCGCGCGCGCCGGTCATCGCCTCCGAAACGAAGCTGGTGAGCCCCGCGGCGGTCTGCGTCAGCACGAAGCGATTGCCGTCGCGCACCTCGATGTCCCAGGTGCGGCTGCCCGACAGCCCGGCACCCGCGGTCAGCGGGTTCAGCCGCTCCCGCACCGCGTCGATCTGGGCGACGTCGCGCACCAGAAAGGAGACGCTGTTGGCGGACCGAGTCAGCGCGCCGATTTCGATGTCGTCCTCAGCCCCGCTGGTCCCGCGCATCGCCGCACGGATCGAGCGCTCCATATTGTCGAGCCGCTGCGTGCGCACGTCGTTGACGTCCGCCTCGAGCATGATGTGGCTCCCGCCCGCGAGGTCGAGGCCGAGGTTGACGCGCGGCTGCGCCCAGGCGGGCAGGCCCGCGGTCCACTGCGGCGGCACCAGGCTGGGTAGCGCGAACAGGACGCCCAGGATGAGCGTGCCGACGATCGCGAACACTTTCCAGCGGGGGAAATCGAGCATGGGGTTACGTCTCTAAAACAGGCGACACGTGGGACGCGGTTATCGCGTCAGTCGTTGGCAGGCTTGCCGCCGGGCTGGCGCACGTCGCTGATCGTGGCCTTGACCACGCGGACGCGGGTGTTGGGAGCGATCTCCACCTCGACCTCGTCATCGGTAACCTTGGTCACCTTGCCGATCAGGCCGCCGGCGGTGACGACGGTGTTCCCGCGCGCAATGCTTGCGACACGCGTCGCATGTTCGCGCATGCGGCGCTGCTGCGGGCGGATCATCAGGAAGTAGAACACCGCGAACATCAGCACCAGCGGCACGACGTTCATCAAAAAGGCAGCGGCGCCGCCACCCGCGGCGGGTGCCACTGCGGCGGAGAAGATGGAACTGGGGAACATCGGAGCGAACTTTCGATCGTTTCACGCCCACACCTTCGCCACAAAGAGCGCTGGCACGCGAGAGCGCCGCGCGCCTATCAGCAAGCCCGCTCTTTCGCAATGTTCCACGGGCGTCGAGACCGGCGCAGCGCGAGGCAGCAACCGAGCGCCTTGCAACCCGCGCGTCGACCCGCTAGCGGCGCGCACTCGGTCGGGACGTAGCGCAGCCTGGTAGCGCATCACACTGGGGGTGTGGGGGTCGCAGGTTCGAATCCTGTCGTCCCGACCAATTGCATACAATGTGCATGGCAAGCTCGCCGTGGGTGTCCGACGCCGGACGCCGCTGGATCAGCGTTGCGCCGCGCACAACTCGCGATTCAGCGAAACGCACTGGCTTTCGCGCCGTGCGGTTCTAGGGTGATCGACCTTAGGAGGCGCCTGGTGGTCGATTCCGAGCTCGCCCTGTTACTGGCGCGCGCGCAGTTTGCGTTTACGGTCAGCTTTCACTTCATCTTCCCCGCCTTTTCGATCGGGCTGGCGAGCTTTCTCGCGGTGCTCGAGGCGCGCTGGTTGCTGACCGGCGAGCAGAAATATCTCGACCTGTTCCGCTATTGGCTGCGCATCTTTGCGGTCGCGTTCGCGATGGGCGTCGTCAGCGGCATCGTCATGTCCTACCAGTTCGGCACCAACTGGTCGGTGTTCTCCGACAAGGCAGGGCCGATCATCGGGCCGCTGATGGCCTATGAGGTGCTGACCGCCTTCTTCCTCGAAGCGGGCTTCCTCGGCGTCATGCTGTTCGGGCTCGAGCGGGTGGGCAAGAAGCTGCACTTCGTCGCGACTTTGATGGTCGCGCTCGGCACGTTCATTTCCGCCTTCTGGATCCTCAGCGTCAACAGCTGGATGCAGACCCCGGTCGCCTTCACCATGAACGACGTCGGCCAGTTCGTGAAGGCCGGGTCGTGGTGGGACATCATCTGGAACCCCAGCTTTCCCTATCGCCTCGTCCACACGGTTATCGCCGCATACCTCACCACTGCGTTCGTCGTCGGGGGAGTGGCGGCGTGGCACCTCCTCAAGCGGCACGATACGCCGCAGGTGCGCACCGCTTTCTCGATGGCGATGTGGATGGCGGCGCTGGTCGCTCCGTTGCAGCTGGTCGCTGGCGACATGCACGGCATCAACACGCTCGAGCATCAGCCAACCAAGGTACTGGCGATGGAGGGGCATTTCGAGGATCACCCGAACGGCGCTCCGCTGATCCTGCTCGGCGTGCCCGACCAGGAGGCGCAGACGACGCGCTACCAGGTGGCGATCCCCAAAGTCGGCTCGCTGATCCTGAAGCATGATCTGAACGCCCCTCTCGAAGGGCTGAAGCGCGTGCCGCGTGACGAGCAGCCGCCGGTGATGGTCGTGTTCTGGTCGTTTCGCATCATGGTCGGCATCGGCCTCGCGATGATCGGGCTTGGGCTGTGGAGCCTGTGGGCGCGGCTGCGGGGCAAGCTCTACGCGCCCGGCTGGCTGCATCGCGCGGCGGTGCTGCTAGGCCCGGCGGGGTTCGTCGCGGTGATCGCCGGCTGGGTGACGACCGAGGTCGGGCGCCAGCCGTGGACCGTCTACGGCGCGCTGCGCACCGCGGAGTCAGTGGCGCCGATCGGGGTGCCGGGGGTGGCGGCATCGCTGCTCGCCTTCATCGTCGTTTACACCGCGGTGTTCGGCTTCGGCATCTGGTATATCCTCAAGCTGATGAGCCAGCCGCCGCACGCGGGGGAGACCCCGCTCGCCGCGACGCCGACGCGTTCGGCCGGCACCACGCCGATCGCGGCCACCGGCGGCGATGGAGCACCTCGCCCCTCGGTTGTTCCGACCGGGGAGGCTGGCTGATGTTCGAGGCCATCACCCCCGTGCTGCCGGTCATCTGGGCGGTGATCATCGCCGTCGCGGTCGCGATGTACGTGTTCATGGACGGCTTCGACCTTGGCATCGGCGTCCTGTTCCCCGGCTTCAAGGTCGGCGAGGAGCGCGATGCGGCCATGAACTCGATCGCGCCGGTGTGGGACGGCAACGAAACCTGGCTGGTGCTGGGCGGCGGCGGGCTGCTCGCGGCCTTTCCGCTCGCCTATGCCGTCGTGCTGCCCGCGCTCTACGCGCCGCTGATCGCGATGCTGCTCGGCCTCGTCTTTCGCGGGGTGGCGTTCGAGTTCCGCTGGCGCGACCCGCGCCACCGCCGCGCCTGGGACGCGGGCTTCACCTTCGGCTCGATCGTGGCCGCCTTCGCGCAAGGGGTGACGCTGGGCGCGCTGGTGCAGGGCATCCCGGTCGAGGGGCGCGCCTACGCCGGGGGCTGGTTCGACTGGCTTACCCCCTTTTCGCTGTTGACCGGCGTCGCGATCGTCGTCGGCTATGCGCTGCTCGGAGCGACCTGGCTGATCTGGAAGACCGCGGGGCCGGTGCATGCCGACGCGCGCCGCTATGCGCGCTGGCTGCTGCCTGCCTTCGCGCTGCTGGTCGCGGCGGTGAGCCTCTACACGCCGTTCCTCGAAGGGCAGTATTGGCGCCGCTGGTTCGCCTTCCCCGGCCTCCTCGTCACCGTCCCCATGCCGCTGCTGGTGGCGCTGGCGACGTGGAAGCTGTGGGCGGCGCTGAAGCGCGACGAGGCGGTTGCGCCCGAGGGCGGCACGCTCGCCACCTTCGCGGATGCGAGTTCGTTCGGCTGGACGCTGGCGCTGTTCGCGCTGTCGATGATCGGGCTCGGCATTTCGATCTGGCCCGACGTCGTGCCGGGGCGGATCAGCATCTGGCAGGCCGCCGCGCCGCCCGATGCGCAGGGCTTCATGCTCGTTGGAGTGACGCTGCTGCTGCCGCTGATCCTCGGCTACACCGCCTGGTCCTACTGGGTGTTCCGCGGCAAGGTCGACGCCAGCGGCGGCTACCACGCGCATGACCACTGAACGGGAGCGCCCACTCGCCCAACGGCTCGGCTGGTTCGTCGCGCTGTGGGTTGGCGGGGTCGCGGTCGTCGGCGCGGTCGCCTACGCCATTCGCGCGGTGCTGTTGTAGCGCGCGCTCAATTCCGCGGCGTGCCGCTGTTCTTATATTCCTCGCGCACCGTGCCCGAGCCGGTCAGCCGCGGGTCGGCGTAGGTCGGAGGCTCGACGCGAGTTGCTGCCACAGGGGCGGCGGCGCTGGGCGCGGGGGAGGCCGTCGACGGGAGCGTGCCCGGCAGCGCTGCATCGCCCTTCGTCACCGGCGCGATCGGCGCAGTGGGGGTGAGGCTCGGGATAGCCGGAACCGCCGTCGTCCCCGGAAGCACCGCGGGAGTGGCGACCGCCGCACCCAGCTGCTGCGCGATGGGGAGATACGGCCCCGGCGCCGGCTCGTGCCCGCTATAGGCCTTGAGGAACGCCCCCGGCTCACCGAAGCGGCCGCGCCAGCGATGGAAGATGTGCGCGCCGACGACGTTGGTCATTACTAGCGCCTTGCCCCAGCGCGGCCACACCGCTTGGGTGTGGTAATGCGTCGCGAGCCCCACCCCCGGGTAGACTCGCCCGGCGAGCGCCTCCGCGGCGATGCGGCTGGCGCGGGTCCATTGTTCGCGCATCGGTCGACGCGCCATCGCGCCGTCGCAGGCAAAGGTGAATTGGCACACCCGCGCGCGCTCGCTGCCCTGAAAGACGACGCCGCAGACGCTGCCGGGGAAGCTCGGGTGGCGAACGCGGTTGAGCACCACCTGCGCGATGCCGCGCATGCCGTCGTCGCTCTCACTCGCGCCCTCGTAATAGAGCGCGGAGGTGAGGCAGTAGTGCGCGCGGGCGGTGTCGGTGGCGGTGGCGCCCTTGAAGGCATAGGGCCGCGCGACCGGGCCGATGTAGCTCTGCGCCCGCGCCGCCTCGAGACTCATCGCCGGATTAGGGGCGAGTCCGGCGGCGCCTAGGCTTTCCAGCGCCGCTGGGTCGGGGAGGCTCGGGTCGAGCGCGCGCGCCTGCTCAAAGCTGCCCGCTTCCACCAGCGCCCACAGCGCCTGGTCGTGCGGACGCAGCGTTATCGGCACGCTGACGCTGTAGCTGCGCGCATGCAGCGCCCCGCCCCAGATCAGCGCGAGGATGCCGAGCGCGGCGCTCGCCCCCACCGCCAGCCGCAGTGTGCGCCGCCGCCTGGCACGCGCCGCCAGCCGCACAGCGCCACCGCGTGCCGGAGCGGCGGTCGTGGGCGTGCGGGCGCTCGTGTGCGGCATCGGGGGCGCGAGCGAGGCGATGGGTGAGAGACTCCGGCGGTTGAGCGTCAGGCTGTTAGCGCGGATATGTTAACCAATTTGTCTCGGTGGTGGAACGGGCTGCGGTAGGGGCGTTCGCAAGTGCGGGTACGCACTCGACGCCACCGCTCCGGTGTTCGCCGGAGCGGCACGCCCTTATCCCGCGTCGATCTGCGCCAGCCTGGCCGACACGTCGATGCCGGTACGCTGCGCCACCGCCTCGATGCTGGCGCGCAGCTCGCGGGCTTCGGGCGAGCCGCGCGGCGTGTCCGCCAGCAGCGCGAGCCAGCCGTCGAGCGCCGCGCGGGGGTTGCCCTCCGCCATGTGCAGCGCTGCGGTGAAAAAGCGCGCGCGGGGGTGGCGGAGGTCGATCGCCAGCGCGCGGGCGAAGGCGGCGCGCGCCTCAGCGGGGATCGCCGCGCCCGAATTGCGCGCCGCGAGCAGCCGCGCCTCCCCTTCCGCCGCGGCTAGATCCGCACGGCGCGGGGCGAGGGCACTGGCGCGCGCGAACGCCTCGACCGCGCCACTCGCATCGCCCGCTTGGCTGAGCGCGTCGGCGTAGGTGGCCCAGCTCTCCGCATCGCCCCCCGCCTCCGCCCGCGCGCGCAGGGTGTTGAGCTGCTGCTCTGCGGCGACGCGCGCGGCGATCTCTGCCCTCGGCAGCGCGCGGTCGCGCGCCCACGCGAGCGTCATCGCCGCCACCAGCGCGAGCGTCGCCAGCGCGTAGAGCAACAGGTTGCGCCTCCCCCCAGCGCGCGTTG
>CAKZIN010000002.1 GCA_936933955.1 uncultured Sphingopyxis sp.
ATGATCGCGGCGAGCGTGCCGTAGATGAAGAAGTCATACCATTCGAACACCGTCCCCGCGGACGATGCGGCGATGACCAGCCGGATTTCCTTCGCGCTCGGCTCGCGCGCCGCGAGCGCCGCGGCCTCCGCTTGTCTGTCCACCCTTCCCCCCGGTCGGTTCTGTTTTGTGGCCTCGCGGTTCACACCGCAAGCGCTCCGCGTCAAGGGTCACGCGCGCTGGAAGTTCAGGCAAAGTTCACACCAAAAACGCGGGAATTGCGTGGGTTTGACCGCGGAGGTGCGACGGCTGGCGGCTCGGTCGATCAGGACCGCGGCGTCGCGTGCTGGATTGCTCCGCTGCGCTCGCAAACACGATGATGGGGTTGTGAGCTGTAGGACAGACTGCGTGCCGCCATCCCTCCCCGGCGAGGGGCGGCCAGAGGTGTGTCGCCCGTTGCTAAATCGTGACCGCTCCGCAAAGGCAGCGCGCCTAGTGCACCTCGCTCACGGCGTCAGATCCTCCACATCGAAATCCGCGAACATCGCTTCGGCGAGCAGGCGGCGGTGGCAATGTTCGGGCGCCCGCTCATAGCAAAGCAGTGCCACCCGCTGCTCCTGCGCGAGACTGCGCAATTCCGCAGCGGCCGCTATCGCTTCGGGTAGTTCGAGCTGGCCCGCGTAAATGCGCGCAAGCTCGGCGTCATTGCCGCGCTTGGCCGCCGCGCGACCGTCGGGCGGGGTCCCGAGCGCGCGATAGTGGCGGTAGGCGATCCCGACCGCTTCCGCGCCCGCCCGCAGCGCGCTTTTCGAAAAACCGGGGCGGCGCGAAAGCGGGAGCTGCCGAACATCGGCGAGCAGCTCAACTTCAGCCTCGCGCAGCGCGCCGAGCACCGCATCCTGCGTCGCCTGTTCGTAACCGATTGTCCACAGTGTCGGGCGCGGGGCCTCCGCGCCGACCCCCGCAGCGACCGCTACGTCCGTCATTCGAGTTCGAGGATCACCGCGTCGACGGCCAGGCTCTCACCCTGCTGCGCGGCGACGCGCTTGACGGTGCCGGCCTTGGTCGCGCGGAGGATGTTCTCCATCTTCATCGCTTCCACGACCGCCAGTGGCTGGCCGGGCTCCACCTTGTCGCCTTCGCCCACGTCGAGCCGCACCAGCAGCCCCGGCATAGGGCAGATGAGGAAGCGCGACAGGTCGGGCGCGGGCTTTTCGATCATGTGCGCCGCGAGCGGGGCGACATGCCCCGGCAGCACCCGCACGCGGTGACGGGCGCCGCGGGTGGTAAGGGTCATGCCGGTGCGATCGCGCGCGACACCGATGTGGAAGGTTTCACCCTGCTCGTCATCGTCGAGGTCGACCGCGATCAGACGGTCCCCCGGCTGATATTCGGTCGCGATATGGAGTGGCGAGCCATCGACGGCGACCGCGTCGCCATCCAGCTCCACCGCATGGTCGACCCCGCCCAGCCGCACGCTCCACCGCGACGGCGGCGCGAGCCGGTCGCCGAGCTGATCGGAGATGCGCCGCGCGCGGTCGGCATGCGCGGTGGCGATGAACGCGGCGAGGCCCGCGAGCATACGACGAACTTCGTCGGTCAGCGGAGCGCCTTCGAAACCTTCGGGATACTCCTCGGCGATGAAGCCGGTGGTGAGCTCCCCCGAACGGAAGCGCGGGTGCTGCATGATCGCCGAGAGGAAATCGATGTTGTGCCCCAGCCCCTCGATCTCGAACGCATCGAGTGCGGCGATTTGTAGATCCGCGGCCTCGTCGCGCGTCGGCGCCCAGGTGATGAGCTTGGCGATCATCGGATCGTAGAATATCGACACCTGACCGCCTTCGGTCACGCCGTCGTCGATGCGGATGCCGTCCACCCCGCGCGGGTTGTAGGCGCCCCCCTCGCCCGGTCCGTCGTCCAACCAGCCGTCGACCGGCGGGCGATAGCGGGTGAGCCTGCCCGTCGAGGGGAGGAAGCCGCGATAGGGGTCCTCGGCATAAACGCGGTTCTCGATCGACCAGCCGTCGATGCGCACGTCCTCCTGCGTCATCGCCAGCCGCTCGCCCGCAGCAACGCGGATCATCTGCTCGACAAGGTCGATGCCGGTGATCGCTTCGGTCACCGGGTGCTCGACCTGCAGCCGCGTGTTCATTTCGAGGAAATAGAAGCTCTGCCCCGTCGGGTCCGCGCCCGACACGATCAGCTCGACCGTTCCCGCGCTGTGATAGCCGACCGCGCGGGCGAGTGCGACGCACTGCTCGCCCATCGCGCGGCGCATCTCGGGCGTAACGAAGGGCGACGGCGCCTCCTCCACCACCTTTTGATGGCGACGCTGGATGCTGCACTCGCGCTCGTTGAGGTAAAGGATGTTGCCGTGACGGTCGCCGAGGATCTGGATTTCGATGTGGCGCGGGTTCTCGATGAACTTTTCGATGAAGACGCGATCGTCGCCGAAGCTGTTGAGGCCTTCGCGCCGCGTCGCCTCGAACCCTTCGCGCACGTCGGCTTCGCTAAAGGCGAGCCGCATGCCCTTGCCCCCGCCGCCGGCGGAGGCCTTCATCATCACCGGATAGCCGATGTCGCCGGCGATGCGCACGGCGTGCTCGGTATCCTCGATCTCGCCGACGAAGCCCGGGACGACGTTGACCCCGGCGGCGGCGGCGATGCGCTTGCTTTCGATCTTGTCGCCCATTGCGGCAATGGCGTTCGGCGGCGGGCCAATAAAGGCAATTCCCTCCGCCGCCAGAGCCTCGGCGAAGCTGGTGCGTTCGGAGAGGAAGCCGTAGCCCGGGTGCACGGCCTCGGCGCCCGTCTGCTTGGCCGCGGCGATGATCTTGTCGGCGACGAGGTAGCTTTCGGCCGCGGGCGACGCGCCGATGTGCACCGCTTCATCCGCGAGCCGCACGAACTTCGCCCCCGCGTCGGCGTCAGAATACACCGCCACCGTCGCAATCCCCATCCGCCGCGCGGTCTTGATGACACGGCAGGCAATCTCACCCCGGTTGGCGATCAGGATTTTGGTGAACATGTTTTTCCTGTCAGCTCGGTCTTGGACAAGGTGGCGAACGGTCGATCAGCGCGCAGGCCGCGAGCAGCCAACGGTGAAGCCGTAATTGGCATCGAAACGCTTGCTCGTGGGGAACAGGAACTGCAGCACCTGCGGCATCAGCGTGTGATAGGTCGTGGCGTGGGTCAAATGGCTCGCATCCACGTAGCACGCACGCTCGCCAGCCGCTGCCGCAAGGCTGCGTACCGCTGCGGTCGTGATCGGCCCTTCATTGGAGGCGCTCAGCAGCAGCGGACCGCGCGCGACGCCATCCGCCAACACGCCCGCGGCCGAGCGGGAAAGCCGCGCATCGTGCCACCAGAGGCTCGGGTTGATCGCCGCATAGCGATCGAAGAGAGCGGGTTCGGTCAGCCAAGTTTCAGCGATGAACAGGCCAGCGAGCGACTCTCCAACAACCGCATCATCCCCGGTCGTGCGATAGGTCGCCTCGATCATCGGCTTGACGCGCTCCCGCAAAAAGGTGCGAAAGCGCTGCGCTTGACCGGCGGTCGGGAACAGGCGTCGCTCTTCCTCTCCACCGGGTTCGCCGATCAGGTCCGCGCGGCGATTGACGGTCTGCACCCCGACGACGATCACCGGCAGCGAGCGTTCCAGCGACGCGTTGAGCGCACTCGCCGCCGCGACTTGGAAGAAATCCTGCGAAAGCCCCCCGTCGACGACATATAGCACCGGGTAGCGCCCGCCGCGGGCGTAATCCGCGGGGAGGTGGACGTTGACCTCTCGACGCTCCTCGCCGTCGCCTAATCGGACAGAGTGCGTCGCACCGATGGTGATCGGAACGGGTGCCGGGTCAGGCGACTGCGCCCCGGCCGAAGTCGTCGCAAGCGTGAGGCTCAGGGCGGCGATGAAACTTCGTGCCGTCGATCCGTATCTCATTGCGCAACCTCCATCGTCCGACAGGCGCGCATCGGCTCCTCGCCCTGCATCGCCGTCAGCCCTAGCCGCGCGAACATGGCACTGTCCTTGTCGTCGCCCGCGTTGGCGGCGGTGAGCAGCTTGTCGCCGGTGAAAATCGAGTTCGCGCCGGCCATGAAACACAGCGCCTGCGTCGCTTCGCTCATGCTTTCGCGCCCGGCGGAGAGGCGGACCATGCTCATCGGCATGGTGATGCGCGCGACAGCGACGGTGCGGACGAATTCGATGTCGTCGATCTTGGCCATCGGCGTGTCGGCGAGTATGTCGCCGAGCACCGTGCCCTTGATCGGCACCAGCGCGTTGACCGGCACGCTTTCGGGATGCTGCGGCAGCGTCGCCAGCGTGTGGACAAAGCCGACGCGGTCCTCACGCGTCTCGCCCATGCCGACGATACCCCCAGAACAGACGTTGATCCCCGCCGCGCGCACCTGCGCCAGCGTGTCGAGCCGGTCGTCCATCGTCCGCGTAGTGATCACCTCATTATAGCGCTCGGGCGAGGTGTCGATGTTGTGGTTGTAATAGTCGAGCCCCGCCTCGGCGAGCATCCGCGCCTGCGCGTCGGTCAGCATGCCTAGCGTCATGCACGTTTCGAGCCCCATCGCGCGCACACCGCGCACCATCTCGACGATGGCGGGCATGTCGCGGTCCTTGGGATTGCGCCAGGCCGCGCCCATGCAGAAGCGCTGCGAGCCCGCGTCCTTGGCCTCCGCCGCCCGCTGCAGCACCTGGCGCACGTCCATCAGCTTGGTCGCCTTGACCCCGCTGTCGGCCTTCACCGACTGCGAGCAATAGCCGCAATCCTCCGGACAGCCGCCGGTCTTGATGCTGAGGAGGGTGCACAGCTGCACCTCGTCTGCCGCCTGGTGCGCGCGATGCACGCTCGCGGCGCGAAAGACGAGCTCGGTGAACGGCAGATCGAACAGCGCGGCGATCTCCTCGCGCGTCCAGTCGGTGCGAACTTCGGCGATCACGCAGCGTCCTCCAGCGGGGGCATGTTGTGGCCGAGCAGGCGCAGCACGTCGGCGGCGCACTCGACCACGTTGGAGCCTGGGCCGTAAATGCCCTGCACGCCCGCGTCGCGCAGAAAATCATAGTCCTGCGGCGGGATGACGCCGCCCGCGATTACCTTGACGTCGCTGCGCCCGGCGGCGCGCAGGCCGTTGACGAGTTCCGGGATCAGCGTCTTGTGCCCCGCGGCGAGGCTTGAGGCGCCGACCACGTCCGCCCCGCTCTCCAGCGCGAGCACGACGGTTTCCTCCGGCGTCTGGAATAGCGGTCCGCTCGTAACGTCGAAACCGAGGTCGCTGAACGCCGAGGCGATCACGTTGGCGCCGCGGTCGTGCCCGTCCTGCCCCATCTTGGCGACGAGCAGCTTCGGAGCGCGGCCGAGCCGGCGCGCCACCGCCTCTACCCCCGCGACGACCTGCGCATAGCGATCGTCGCCGGCATAAGCGGGCCCGTAGACGCCGCGCACCGGCTCGGGCTGCGTCGCGTAGCGGCCGAACGCGACCTCCATCGCGTCGCTGATCTCCCCTAGCGTCGCGCGGGCGCGGGCGGCGTCGACCGCCAGCGCGAGGAGGTTGGCATCGCCCCGCGCGCCCGCCGTCAGCGCGTCGAGTGCTGCGCCGCACACTGCCTCGTCGCGCGTGGCGCGCACCCGCTCCAGCCGGGCGATCTGCGCCGCGCGGACGGCGGCGTTATCGACCTCGAGCGTGTCGAGCTGCGCCTCTTCGGGGAGGCGATATTTGTTGACGCCGACGATCACGTCCTCGCCGCGGTCGACACGCGCCTGACGCGCCGCGGCGGCCTCCTCGATCATCTGCTTGGGCCAGCCCGACACCACCGCCTGGGTCATCCCGCCCTCGGCATCGACGCGGTCGATCAGCGCCTGCGCCTCGTCCACCAGTGTCTGCGTCAGCGCCTCGACGTAATAGGATCCGCCAAGCGGATCGACGACGCGGGTGATGCCGCTCTCCTCCGCCAGCACGATCTGCGTGTTGCGCGCGATGCGGGCGGAGAAGTCCGTCGGCAGCGCGATCGCTTCGTCCAGCGCGTTCGTGTGCAGGCTCTGCGTGCCGCCGAGCACCGCCGCCATCGCCTCGATCGTGGTGCGGATGACGTTGTTGTAGGGGTCCTGCTCCTGCAACGACACGCCCGAGGTCTGGCAGTGGGTGCGCAGCATCTTGGAGCGTTCGTCGCGCGCGCCCAGCCCGTCCATCGCTCGGTGCCACAGCGTCCGCGCCGCGCGCAGCTTCGCCACCTCCATGAAGAAGTTCATGCCGATGCCGAAAAAGAAGCTGAGCCGCCCTGCAAACCTGTCGATGTCGAGCCCTGCGGCGACCGCGCGCCGGACATATTCCTTGCCGTCGGCGATGGTAAAGGCGAGCTCCTGCACGGCGGTCGCCCCAGCCTCGTGCATATGATAGCCCGAGATCGAAATACTGTTGAACTTCGGCATGTTGGCCGAGGTAAATGCGATGATGTCTGAAACGATCCGCATGCTTGGTTCGGGCGGAAAGATATAGGTGTTGCGGACCATGAACTCCTTCAGAATGTCGTTCTGAATGGTCCCATCGAGCGCGACTTGTGCGACGCCCTGCTCCTCCGCCGCGACGATGAAGAAGGCGAGGATCGGGATCACCGCGCCGTTCATCGTCATGCTGACCGACATCTGATCGAGCGGGATGCCGTCGAACAGGATTTTCATGTCCTCGACGCTGTCGATAGCGACGCCGGCCTTGCCAACGTCGCCCACCACGCGCGGGTGATCGCTGTCGTAACCGCGATGCGTGGCGAGATCGAACGCGACCGAGAGACCCTTCTGCCCCGCCGCCAAGTTGCGACGGTAAAAGGCGTTGGACTCTTCGGCGGTCGAAAAGCCCGCATATTGGCGGATCGTCCAAGGCCGCCCGGCATACATCGACGCGCGTACCCCGCGCGTGAACGGCGCAAAGCCGGGGAGGCCAGGATCGCGCGCCACGTCCTCGCCGGTGTACAGCGGCTTGATCGCGAAACCTTCGGGCGTCTGCCAATCGAGGGCGCGCCCCTTCACCTCCTTTGCCGCCGCGTCACGCCAGTGCGCGACGGTGGGCGAGGCGGTCGCGGCGCTCGTCTCGGCCCGCGGGGCGGCGCCGCTGTCTTCGCCGAGGTTGGTTTCGATGCGCGGTTCGGTGGACAAATCAGCGGCCCTTGAAGCTCGGAGTGCGTTTCTGGAGGAAGGCTATCGCGCCTTCCATGGCATCGGCGCTGTCGCCGGCGATGCGCTGGTTGTCGGCCTCGGCGTTGAGCGCGCTTGCATAATCGCTCTCGAGCGCGGCGGTGAGGCCCTGGCGCATCAGCCCGATCGCCAGCGTCGGCCCGCGCGCCAGCCGTTCCGCCAGCCCCATCGCTTCGCCGTGGACCGCGTCGTCGGGCACGCATTTGTGGATCAGTCCCCACGTCTCGGCCTTAGGCCCGGGGATGCGCTCGCCGAGCAGCATCATCTCGGTCGCGCGTGCCTTGCCGACGAGCCGGGTCAGAATCCACGACGCGCCGCCGTCGGGCACGAGCCCGATGTTGACGAAGGCCTGCAGGAAGTAGGCACTTTCGCCCGCGACAACGAAATCGCAAGCGAGCGCGAGGCTGCAGCCGATCCCCGCCGCAGGACCATTGACCGCGGCGACCGTCGGAATCGCGAGCTTCGAGAGCTTGATCATCGTCGGATTGAAGCTGGTGGTGAGCGCCTGATAGGCACCTTCCCCGCCGCCGACGGTGCGCTCACCCCGCGCCGCAAGGTCGGCGCCGGAGCAAAAGGCCCGCCCCTCGCCACGGATCACCAGCGCGCGAACGCCCGCCAGCTCGTCGTCCAGCACCGCGCCGATCTCATCGAACATTTGCGGCGGCGCCGCATTGAGCCGCTCGGGCCGGTTGAGCGTCAGCACCGCGACGCCATCGTCGCCCGGCTCGAAGCGGATCGTCTCGTAACTCATGCGTGGCTCCCCTCGCCGGGCTTGGGCGTCTCCATAATCTCCGTGAGGATGCCCTGGCAGTCCTTCGGGTGCACGAAAAAGATCGGCGTCCCATGCGCGCCGATCCGCGTCGGGCCGAGGATCCGCTTGCCCTGCCCCTCGAACCACGCGCGTGCCTCCGCAATGTCAGGCACCTCGTAGCAGAGGTGGTGCTGCCCGCCCGCGGGGTTCTTCTCGAGGAAGCCTGCGATGGTCGCGTTGCCCGGCAGCGGTTCGATCAGCTCGATCTGCGTCCCCGCCCCGCCGTCCGCATCGGGCGTGTCGATGAAGCAGACTCTCACCCCCTGCTCGGGCAGGTCGAACGGCTCACCGATCTCCGTCGCGCCCATGACATCACGGTAATGGGCGATGCTGTCGGCGATCGAAGGCGTCGCCACGCCGACGTGATTGAGGCGTCCGAGCTTCACAGGCTTCTCCAAAAACAAATCAGCGATACCGCGCCCATGTAAAGCGCTCCCACAAGTGTTAGGCCCATGCCGAACATGAATATGGTCGGGTTGGCAGACTTTCGCGCCCCGCCAATCCCAATTCCGACATATCCGGTCTTTCGCCCACGCCAGAAGTTCAGCGACAATGCAGCAAACAACGCTGCCATCAAAAAGCAGAAGGCTGGAGGAACACTCACAACGGAATGTTGTCGTGCTTCTTCCACGGGTTTTCGAGCGCCTTCCCCCGCAGCTTGCGTAGTCCGAGCGCAATGCGCCGGCGGGTCGAGTGGGGGTAAATGACCTCGTCGATGTAGCCGCGTGAGGCGGCGACGAAGGGATTGGCGAACCGCGCTTCGTATTCGCGCGTTTTCTCCGCCTGCTCCTCGGCGCTCATGCCGCGGAAGATGATCTCGACTGCGCCCTTGGCGCCCATCACCGCGATCTCGGCGGTCGGCCAGGCGTAGTTGAGGTCGCCGCGCAAATGCTTCGACGCCATGACGTCGTAGGCGCCGCCGTAGGCCTTGCGGGTAATGACGGTAATCTTGGGCACCGTCGCTTCGGCGTAGGCGAACAGCAGCTTCGCACCGTGCTTGATGATGCCATTGTGCTCCTGCGCGGTGCCGGGGAGGAAGCCGGGGACGTCGACGAAGGTGACGATCGGAATTTCGAAAGCGTCGCAGAAGCGGACGAAGCGCGCGGCCTTCTTGCTTGAATTGATGTCGAGCACGCCCGCCAGCACCATCGGCTGATTGGCGACGATGCCGACCGTGCGCCCTTCGATCCGGCCGAAGCCGCAGATGATGTTGCCGGCGTGGCCCGGCTGCACCTCGAAAAAGTCGCCCTCGTCGACGACCTTCGCGATCAGTTCGTGCATGTCGTAGGGCTGGCTGGCGCTCGGCGGGATCAGCGTGTCGAGGCTTTCGTCGATGCGATCCCACGGGTCGCTCGAGGGCCATTCGGGAAGTTCCGCGCGGTTCGATGCAGGGAGGAAATCGATGAAGTCGCGCGCCGCGAGCAGCGCCTCGATGTCATTGTCATAAGCGACGTCCGCAACGCTCGAACGCGTGGTGTGCGTGACCGCGCCGCCCAGCTCCTCCTGCGTCACGACCTCGTTGGTGACGGTCTTCACGACGTCGGGGCCGGTGACGAACATGTAGCTCGAATCCTTCACCATGAAGATGAAGTCGGTCATCGCCGGAGAATAAACCGCGCCCCCCGCGCACGGTCCCATAATCAGGCTGATCTGCGGAATAACGCCGCTTGCCAATACGTTGCGCTGAAACACCTCAGCATATCCGCCGAGCGACGCCACCCCCTCCTGGATGCGAGCGCCGCCGCTGTCGTTGAGGCCGATGATCGGCGCGCCGACCTTCATCGCCATGTCCATCACCTTACAGATTTTCTGCGCGTGACGCTCGGAGAGGGAGCCTCCGAAGACGGTGAAGTCCTGGCTGAAGACGAACACCAGCCGTCCGTTGATGGTGCCCGACCCGGTGACGACGCCATCGCCGGGGATTTTGGTCTGCTCCATCCCGAAGTCGGTGCAGTTGTGCTCGACATACATGTCGAGCTCCTCGAACGAGCCTTCGTCGAGCAGCACGTCGAGCCGTTCGCGCGCGGTCAGCCGCCCCTTGGCATGCTGCGCGTCGATGCGGCGCTGGCCTCCCCCGGCCTTCGCCGCCGCGCGCCGCTGTTCGAGTTCGGCGATATTGGCCGACATTCACTTCGCTCCCTGTGTTCTCCGCTCCCCCCTAGGGCACCGCGAAGCGGGAGGGTCAAGCCCGCGCCGCGCCGCGTCAGCGCATGAGCACCAGCTCCTCCGCCATGCTCGGGTGGAGAGCGACGGTCTGGTCGAACTGCGCCTTGGTGAGCTTTGCCTGCACCGCGATCGCCGCGGCCTGCAGGATTTCCGGCGCCTCCGGGCCGATCATGTGCAGGCCCACCACCTGGTCGGTCGCAGCGTCGACCACCATCTTGTAGAGCGCGCGCTCCTCATACCCGGCGAGGATCGTCTTCATCGGCCGGAATTCGCTGGTGAAGATGTGCACCGTCCCGTGACGTTCGCGCGCCTCCGCCTCGGTGAGCCCCACCGATGCGAGTGGCGGCTGCGAGAACACCGCCATTGGCACGAGGTCGTGGTCGACCGCGCGCGGTTCCGACCCGAACAACGTGTCGGCGACCGCATGCCCCTCGCGGATGGCGATGGGGGTCAGCTGCACCCGGTCGGTGACATCACCGACAGCGTAGATATGCTCGACGCTGGTCTTGCTGAAACGATCGACGGTGATCGCGCCCCGTTCGTTTAGGGCGACGCCCGCGTTCTCGAGCCCGAGTCCCGCGACGTTCGGGCGGCGGCCTGCGGCGAACATGATGACGTCCGCCTCCACCGGCTGACCGCGACCGCCGGTGTGGACGACGAGCCCGTCCGCCCCCGGCTCGATCCGCTCGAGCGGCGCATTGAGCCGGAACTGGATGCCCCGCCCCATGGCGAGTTGCAGCAATCGGTCACGGATCGACTGATCATAGCCGCGCAGGATCGTGTCGGAGCGATTGATGACAGTAACTTCGGACCCGAAGGCGTTGAAGATACCCGCAAATTCATTGGCGATATAGCCACCGCCGACGATCGCGATGCGGCGCGGCAGCTCCGGCAGCACGAACGCCTCATTGGAGGTGATGCCCAACTCCTTGCCAGGGATGTTTGGCACCTCCGGCCACCCGCCGACTGCGATGAGGATATGCTTGGCGGTGACCGTCTGCCCGTTCGAAAGAGCTATTTGATGCGGACCCGCGAAAGTCGCGCGCGCCTCATACAGTGTGACAGCGGCATTGCTGAGCGTGCTGCGATAGGCGCCTTCGATGCGTTGCACGTCCTTTTGCACGGCGTCGCGCAGGCTCGCCCAATCGAACTCGCCGCGCTCCACTTTCCAGCCAAATGCTGATGCGTCAGCGAGTTCGTGCGCAAAGCTTGCAGCGTAGGCGAGCATCTTTTTCGGCACGCAGCCACGGATGACGCAGGTCCCGCCGACGCGATACTCCTCCGCTACGGCGACGCGCGCACCATGCCCCGCAGCGATGCGCGCCGCGCGCACGCCGCCCGAACCTGCCCCGATGACAAACAGGTCGTAATCATATTCGCTCACGCTTGATCCTCTCCAAAAGCCGCCGCCATCAATGCCGCCGTCGCCGGATCGGGCTGAGCCCCCTCCGGATCGTCGAGGCGCCGAGCCATTTGCTTGCCCAACTCCACGCCGTGCTGATCAAAAGGGTTGATCCCCAGAACTACTGCGTTCGTAAAGGTGCGATGCTCGTAAAAGGCGATGAGCGCGCCGAGCGTCGCCGCATCGAGCCGATCGAGGAGGATCGTCGCGGACGGCCGATCGCCCGGATAGGCGCGATTACCGTCCTCATCCGCCTTTCCTTCCGCTAGCGCAGCCCCTTGAGCGATGGCGTTGCCAAGGAGTGTGCGGTGATGCGCCTCGTCGAGGTCATGCCCGGGCTCGATTGTCGCAAGAATCTCGACAGGAACGAGGTGCGTTCCCTGATGCAGCAGCTGGAACACCGCATGCTGGGCGTCGGTACCGACCCCACCCCAGGTGATCGGCGCGCTCGGTCGACCGAGCGCTGAACCGTCGGCACGGACGGACTTGCCGTTCGACTCCATCTCGAGCTGCTGGAGGTAGGACGGCAACAACCGCAGCCGCTCGTCATAGGCGAACACCGCGCGCGTCTCAGCGCGGCGCGTCTGCGCATAGTACAGGTCCGCAGCCGCCGCGAGAAACGGCGCGTTTTCTCCAAGCGGTGCATCGCGAAAATGCTCATCCATGACGCGCGCACCATCGAGCAGCTCGGCGAAAGCCTCCCATCCGAGCGCCAATGCCACCGGGAAGCCGATCGACGACCAGATCGAATAGCGCCCGCCGACGCTCTCCGAAAATGGCAGAATGCGCGTGTCGTCGACCCCGAACGCGACAGCCGCGTCGGGCGAGGCGGTCAGCGCGACGACGCGCGACAGGGGATCCTCGACGCCACCTTCGCGCAACCAATCGAGCGCGGAGGCGGCGTTGAGCATCGTCTCGGCGGTCGTGAACGTCTTGGAGGCAATGGCGATAAGCGTCGTGCGCGGGTCGCAACCGCGCACCGCCTCGGTCAGCGCCGCCCCGTCGACGTTGCTGACGACGCGCACGTCGACACTCGCATCTTCACGCCCGAGCGCGTCGACCACCAGCGCGGGTCCCAGCGCCGAGCCACCGATGCCGATGTGGAGCAGATGGCGAACCGGCCCGAGGAGCCCGCCGCGGATTGCCTCCACCAGGCCGCGCATACGCTGATGCAGTAGCTCGGCGCGCTCAACCGCTTCCGCGCTGCCGATCCCGCGTTCGGCCGTATGTTCGGCCGCGCGGTCTTCGGAGAGGTTGACCACCTCCCCGGTCAAGAGCGCGCGTCGTTGGTCGCCGAACGCCGCGGCTTGCGCCAACTGCTCGAACGCGGCGATCAGCTTGTCGTCGAGGTGCGTCCGGGTCAGGTCGAAGCGAATGTCCCCGACGCGGTGAACGAGCGCTGCGTTGCGCTCCCGGTCCTCGACCAGTGTCTCGAGGCGGGCTGGCGTGCCGAGTGCATCGATCCCGGCCCAGGCGCGATCGAGCCCGGCGTGTGTTGTATCTTCCATCGGTGCTGCACGTAGGCGCGCGGGCCTCGCCCCGCAATTGTCCAGGGCCAGCTTGACGGCACCCGCCCCAGCGCAGCAAGGCGCGGCATGGCCGACGCCCGACCCTCCGCGCTCGAAGCGCACAGCCTGCCGACACGGCAAGCGATGGATAAGGACCGCGCCCCGGACGATCCGCGCGGCTTCCTCATGTTTCTGCTCCGCTTCGGTCTCGCGGTGCTGGCAATCCGGGTGTTTCTGGTCTCCACCTTTAACATCCCGTCGGAATCGATGCAGCCGCGGCTGCTGATCGGGGACTTTCTGCTGGTCGACAAAACTCGGTACGGCTGGTCGAGGCACAGCGTCCCGCACAGCTGGCCGCTCATTCCCGGCCGCATCCTCCCCCGTCAGCCGCAGCGCGGGGATGTGGTGGTGTTCAAGCATCCTGTCGATGGCACCGACTATGTGAAGCGAGTGATCGGGCTGCCGGGCGACACCGTGCAAGTCTCGGACGGTCGCGTCCTCCTCAACGGTCGTCCGCTTGCGCGCCGACGCGTGGCGGACCTCATCCTGCCGGTCACCGCAAACCTGCTCGGCAGGGGCGAGCCGCCCTGCTTCCAGGCGCGCTTCGAGGAGCGCGATGCGGACGGGACGCGTCGCTGCCGCTACCCGCAATATGAAGAGACGCTGCCCAGCGGCCGACGCTACCGCGTGCTCGACCTTATCGACGGAGACGCGGACTTTACCGGGGTTTATCAGGTGCCTGCCGGCACCATGTTCGTAATGGGTGACAACCGCGATCGCAGCTACGACAGCCGGTTTCCAGCCGCGGCGGGAGCGGGCGTAGGACTCGTCCCACAAGAGCTCTTGGTCGGACGCGCGCTCGTGACCATTTTCTCCACCGACGGGTCGGCGCTGTGGTACAAGCCATGGACATGGTTCACCGCCACCCGCGCCTCGCGGATCGGAGAGGGGTTTTGAGCGCCGTTGACCTCACCGCGCTGGCGGCTCTGCTGGGGCATCGGCCCCGCGACGAAGCGCTGTTCGTGGCGGCTCTGACCCACGGCAGCCACCTCCAGAAGCGGAACGACAGCGCGAGCTACGAACGGCTCGAATTCCTCGGGGACCGGGTGCTCGGGCTGGCGATCGCAGGGGCGCTTTACGAACGCTTCCCGGGCGAGCCGGAGGGTCAACTGTCGCTGCGACTCAACACGCTCGTCAGCCGCCAGCTCTGCGCCACGGTGGCGCGGGAGCTTGGCTTGCCGCCGCTCATCCGGCTCGGGCGACAGGCGCATGACGATGGCGGGCGCGACAGCGACAACATCCTTGGCGATGTGGTCGAGGCACTGATCGGCGCGCTCTATCGCGATGCTGGTTTTGCTGCGGCGGAGGCGTTTGTGCTGCGCGCTTGGGTCGACCATCTCGACGCCCCGGCAGGCGCGACCAAGCACCCCAAGGCGGCGCTGCTCGAATGGGCGGCGCGCGCGAAGCGCAAGCCGCCCGAATATCGCCTGATCGAGCGCTCCGGACCCGATCACGCGCCGCGGTTCACCGTCACCGTCACGGTCGCTGGCGGCGAAGCCAGCGGCAGCGGCAGCAGCAAGGGCGAAGCCGAAACCCGCGCCGCCGCCGCGCGGCTCGAGCAACTCGAAAGCAAGTCATGACCGAAGAAGTTGAGCCCCCGATCGAGCGCCAGCGGTGCGGATTCGTCGCTGTGCTGGGCGCGCCAAACGCCGGCAAATCGACGCTGGCGAACGCGCTGGTGGGGCAGAAGGTGGCAATCACCAGCTCCACCCCGCAGACCACCCGTACGCGGGTCATCGGCGTCGCGATCGAGGGCGACGCGCAGATCGTGCTGACGGATACGCCCGGCATCATGGCGCCCCGCCGCCGGCTGGAGCGCGCGATGGTGGCGGCTGCGTGGGGCAGCGCAGAGGGCGCGGATGCCGTCGCCTTCGTTGTCGACGCCGCGCGCGGACTCGACGCCAAGGCAAGCGCGGTGCTCGACCTTCTCGCTAACCGGCGCGAACCCCGGCTGCTGGTGCTCAACAAGGTCGATCTGGTGCGCAAAGACGCGTTGCTGACCCTCGCGTCCGCCATCAACGAGCGACTTCGCTTCGACGAGGTCTTCTTCATCGCCGCGGCGAGCGGCGACGGCGTCGCAGAGCTGAAGGCGCACCTCGCGGGCCGAATGCCCGCGCAGCCGTGGCACTATCCCGCCGACGAGGTGACCGACGTCAGCGAACGCCTGCTCGCTGCAGAAATCACCCGCGAGCAGCTATTCCGCCAGTTGCGCGCCGAATTGCCGCACGACAGCGCGGTGGAGACGGAGAAATTCACCAGCCGCGCCGATGGCAGCGTGGAGATCCATCAGCAAATCCTGGTTGCCCGCGACAGTCAGAAGGCGATCGTGCTCGGCAAGGGCGGCACTCGCATTCGCGCTCTGGGCACCGCAGCGCGGGCGGAGATCACCGAACAGCTCGGTCGCCCCGCGCACCTCTATCTGCACGTCAAGGTGAAGCCCGACTGGGACGAGGATCGAAGCCTCTACCGCGACATCGGCCTCGACTGGGTCGACTGACGCGCACGAAAAAGGGCGGCCCGACCGGACCGCCCTTCCCCGCGTCTTGGTATGGCAAAGAGGCGTCAGACGCCCGCGGCGGCGGCGACTTCGGCAGCGAAGTCGCTCTCTTCCTTCTCGATGCCCTCACCCAGCTGCATGCGGACGAACTTGGTGAGCGTGATGGTCGCGCCGGCTTCCTTGCCCGCGGCCGCGATGACTTCGGCGACGGGGGTCTTGCCGTCCATCACGAACGGCTGGCTGAGCAGCGCGTTTTCCTTGCGGAACTTGGCCATTGCGCCGTCGACCATCTTGGAGACGATATCGGCGGGCTTGCCGCTCTCCGCCGCCTTTTCCTCGGCGATGGCGCGTTCGCGGGCGACCATGTCGGCGTCGAGCGCCTCACCGGTCAGCGCCAACGGGTTCGCCGCGGCGACGTGCATGGCGAGCTGCTTGCCGAGCTGCTGCAGCGCGGCTTCATCGGCACTCGATTCGAGGCCGACGAGCACGCCGATCTTGCCCATCCCCGGCGCGACCGCGGTGTGGACGTAGCTGACGACGGTGCCTTCACGCACCTCGACGAGCTCGGCGCGGCGCAGCGTCTGGTTCTCGCCGATGGTGGCGATGTTGTTGGTGAGCTTTTCCTCGACAGTGCCGCCGCCGGGATAGGTCGCGGCCTTGATCGCCTCGACCTCGGTCGCGCCCAAGTCGAGCACCAGCTGCATCACCGAACGCACGAAGTCCTGGAACTGCTCGTTCTTGGCGACGAAATCGGTTTCGGAATTGACCTCGACCAGCGCGCCGCGGGTGCCGCTGGTGGCTGCGCCGACGAGCCCTTCGGCAGCGACGCGACCGGCCTTCTTGGCGGCCGCGGCGAGGCCCTTGGAGCGCAGCCAGTCGACCGCGGCTTCGACATCGCCATTGGTCTCAGTGAGCGCCTTCTTGCAGTCCATCATGCCGGCGCCGGTGCGCTCGCGCAGATCCTTGACGGTAGCAGCCGTAACTTCGGCCATGCTCTTCACTCCTGATGGGGGGATGCGGCGACGCCGCCGCACGCCGGTGGGGCGCATGGCGGCTTCGCGAATTGAGGCGGCGGGGCACTACGCCCCGCCACGAGGGGTTCAGGCCTCGGCCGGCTGCGCGTCTGCCACGGGCGCTTCGGCACCGGCATCGGCCGGCATTTCAGCAGCCTGCTGCTCCGCGGGGGCGTCCTCCGCGAGCGCGGCCTCGGCGGGCGGCTCGTCCATCGCGCCGATGTCGAAGCCCTGGTTCGCCATCTGGTCCTGCCCGCCGCGCGTCGCCGCCTTGGCGATCGCTTCGCAGTAGAGACGGATCGCGCGGCTCGCGTCGTCGTTCGCGGGAACCGGGAAGGCGATGCCGTCGGGCGACGCGTTCGAATCGAGGATCGCGACGACCGGGATGCCGAGCGTATTGGCTTCCTTGATCGCCAGCATTTCCTTGTTGGCGTCGATGACGAACATCACGTCGGGGATGCCGCCCATGTCGCGGATACCGCCGAGGCTCGCTTCGAGCTTGTCGCGCTCGCGCGTCAGCTGCAGCGCTTCCTTCTTGGTGATGCCCGCTGCGCCGTCGGCCAGCTTCTCCTCAAGCGTCTTGAGGCGCTTGATCGAGTTGGCGATGGTCTTCCAGTTTGTGAGCATGCCGCCCAGCCAGCGGTGGTTGACGAAGTGCTGGCCCGACTGGCGCGCGGCGTCCGCCACGGCCTCGCTCGCCTGACGCTTGGTGCCGACGAACAGCACCTTGCCACCGGCGGCGACGGTCGAGTTCACGAAGTCGAGCGCGCGCTGGAACAGCGGCACCGTCTGCGACAGGTCGAGGATGTGCACACCGTTGCGCTGGCCGAAGATGTACGGCTTCATGCGCGGGTTCCAGCGGTGGGTCTGGTGGCCGAAGTGCGCTCCGGCCTCGATCAATTGCTGCAGCGTGACGGTAGGGGCCGCCATAGGTCATTTCCTTCCGGTTAGTCCGCTGGCGGGCGAGAACCACGAGCACCGAGAGGCGCGCCGCAGCACCGGTATGTAAACCCGCCATGTGGGTTGAACGCGCGCGCCTCTAACGGAAGCGGCACCGACGCGCAAGGTCAGGGACCGACCTTCGTCGCTTGTGGCTCACCATTAGCACCGGCCTTGACAAGAAAAGCGGTTGAGAACATAAAGTGAACACGGAACCGAAACTTTGTCTAAGCGATTGTTCCACGTCGAGTTTCGGAGGGGGCGATCGGATCGACAGCTTGTAAGGTGAAATTGTGATGGCAAGTGTGCTGATCTCTCTGCTGTTCCTCGCGCTGGCTTTCGTTGGCGCGGCGATGATTGTCCGCGAGGTGGGCCGCCCGCTCGACCTCGCGTGGCAAGACTCCGCTGCCCGCGACGAGGCGCACGCCTGGGCGGTCGCGATCGCCGAGAGAGAGGCGGCTCGCGATAGGCGTGCGACGCCCGCGCGGTGGTCGGTGCCGGTGGTTGCCTAAGTCGAGGTCGGGCGGGCGACGCCGACAGGTTGTTTCCCGCGCCGAACACGACCGTACGCCAGCGCCGCGAACGGGATGCACACGACATAGAGCAGCGTGAGTGCGGCAATCGTCCACCATGGCTCGCCAACCAACAGCGCGCCGACAATCCCCACCAGTGCGAGCGCGGGCAGGCGCCAACTTTGCGGGATACGGATGCTCGTCCAACTGTAGGTAGCGAGGCTGGAAATCAGCAGACCGGCGGTGATCGCGGTCCAGGGCATCACCAGCCACCAGCCACGAAGATTGTCAGCAATCCCCTCCGCGCCCATCGCCAGCCACAGAACGAGCGGCAACAAAACCATCCCGGCACCAGCCGGAGCGGGCACCCCGGTGTTGAAGCCCGCTGCCTTGCGCGGCTGATTCTCAACGTCGATGTTCGAGTTGAAACGCGCCAGCCTCAGCGCCGCGCACAGCGCATGCGCCAAGGCCACTGTCCAGCCGAACTTGGGCGCGAACTGCAGCGACCACAGATAGAGGATGACCGCCGGCGCGACCCCGAAGGCGATCACGTCGGAGAGCGAATCGAGCTCCGCCCCGAAGCGGCTGTTCGCCCGCAACATGCGCGCAACTCGCCCATCGACACCGTCGAGCATGGCCGCAACGACGATCGCCGCGACCGCCAGCTCCCACTGGTCGGAGATCGCGAAGCGCACCGCCGACAGGCCGAAGCAGAGCGCCAGCGCAGTAATCGCGTTGGGCACGAACGTCCGCAGCGGAATGCCGCGATAGGCGCGTGGGCGTCGCTCGCCGTGTCGCGGAGCCGTCTCCATCTCAGCCAGCAATCCCCTGGCGCGCCTCGCCGTCACCGATCCGGGCCAGAATGGTCTCGCCCGCGACCGTGCGCTGGCCGGACAGCACCATCGGCTGCGTTCCGACCGGCAGATAGACGTCGACCCGGCTACCGAAGCGGATCAGTCCGACGCGCTGGCCGACCTCTACCCGCTGGCCGGGCTTCACGAACCCGACGATCCGCCGCGCGACGAGTCCCGCGATTTGCGTGAAGCCGACCTTCACCCCGTCAGCGCGCTCGATCAGGAAATGCTGGCGCTCATTATCCTCACTCGCCTTGTCGAGCTCGGCGTTGAGGAACGCGCCCGCGACATAGTGGCGGCGGCTGACCGTCCCGCTGATCGGCGCGCGCTGGATATGCACGTCGAACACCGACATGAAGATCGACACCCGCGTGACGCGCTCGTCGGACATGCCCCCGGGTCCGACCAGCTCCACCGGCGGTGCGGCGAGGTCGATCATGGTGATGAGCCCATCCGCAGGCGCGACGATCAGGCTAGGGTCGGCAGGCGTCGAGCGGATCGGATCGCGAAAGAATGCGGCAACCCACAGCGTCACTCCGGCCATCGGCCACGCCAGCGTCTCCCACGCCATCCACGCAAAGAACAGCGTCAGCGCGGCAGCGATGAGGAGGAAGCGTCGGCCCTCCGGGTGCACCGCGGGGCGCAGCCACCGAGCGCGCGCGCCTGGGCGGTTGGTGGGCGTCGGCAACTCGCTCGCCGGGTCTCTGGATGGGACAGGAGCCGCGTTGGCCGCGCCGTCGACCGAGGCGGCGGGCACCTCCGACGGGGGCGCATCGGGAAACAGGTCGTTGGGCATTCCACTCCGGGCGCGTCGCGCAATGTTGAAACGCTACCCCTAGAGTGTCGCCGTGCCGCGCACAATGCGCCGCGCTGAACCTCGACCGGTTGCGCACCCCCCGCCTGCGCCGTAAGGGCGCGGGCAATCTTTCGCGCGTCGGGACGGCCTGAAGGCCGCCGCAACCCCCCACGCGCACTGGCTTCGAACGAGAGAGTGGGATCGCATGGCGAAGATCAAGGTCAAGAATCCGGTCGTGGAGCTCGACGGCGATGAAATGACGCGGATCATCTGGCAGTGGATCCGCGAGCGGCTGATCCTCCCCTACCTCGACATCGACCTCAAATATTACGACCTCGGCGTCGAATATCGCGATGCGACCGCGGACAAGGTGACGGTCGATGCGGCCAACGCGATCAAGGAGCATGGCGTCGGCGTCAAATGCGCGACGATCACCCCCGATGAGGCGCGGGTCGAGGAATTCCACCTCAAGAAAATGTGGAAGTCGCCCAACGGCACGATCCGCAACATCCTCGGCGGCGTCGTTTTCCGCGAGCCGATCGTCATCGAGAACGTTCCGCGCCTCATCCCCGGCTGGACCCACCCGATCGTGGTCGGCCGTCACGCGTTCGGCGACCAGTATAAGGCGACCGACTTCCTCGTCCCCGGCCCCGGCAAGCTGCGACTGGTTTGGGAAGGCGACAATGGCGACAAGATCGACGAGGAGGTGTTCCACTTCCCCTCGAGCGGCGTCGCGATGGGGATGTACAACCTCGACGAATCGATCCGCGATTTCGCGCGCGCGTGCATGAACTATGCGGTGGGTCGCGGCTGGCCGCTGTACCTTTCGACCAAGAACACCATCCTCAAGGCCTATGACGGGCGCTTCAAGGACATCTTTCAGGAAGTGTTCGAGGCGGAGTTCGCCGACAAGTTCAAGGCGGCTGGCACCGTCTTCGAACACCGTCTGATCGACGACATGGTCGCCTCCGCGCTCAAGTGGAACGGCAAGTTCGTCTGGGCCTGCAAGAATTACGACGGCGACGTGCAGTCGGACCAGGTCGCGCAGGGCTTCGGCTCGCTCGGCCTGATGACGTCGGTGTTGCTCTCCCCCGATGGCAAGACGGTCGAGGCGGAGGCGGCGCACGGCACCGTCACCCGCCACTATCGCCAGCACCAGCAGGGCAAGGCGACTTCGACCAACCCGATCGCCTCGATCTTCGCCTGGACGCAGGGTCTCAGCTATCGCGGCAAGTTCGATGGCACGCCGGACGTCACCCGCTTTGCGGAAACGCTCGAACAGGTGTGCATCAAGACCGTCGAAGCCGGCGACATGACCAAGGACCTCGCCATCTTGATCGGCCCCGACCAGCGTTGGCTGACGACCGAGCAGTTCTTCGAAAAGATCGTGCAGAACCTCGAGACTGAGATGGGCGCCTGGCAGTAACGAGCGGGTTGCGCCGAGCGTAGTCGCGCACGGCCAGCCCTCCGTTCGCACACATTTGTGCTCCTGCGAAAGCAGGAGCCTAGGGCCATCTAGAGCAGCGCTATGGCGCCCTGGGCTCCTGCTTTCGCAGGAGCGCTTTGTGGCGAGGATTAGCGCCTGCCTGACGCCTTTTCCGGCCTCCGCTTGAGCACCTTGGGAACGCCGCGCGACCTCCTAAGGATGGTAGAAGTCATGCACTGCCTGCGCGGTCGCCGCGTTGACGCCGGGGGCCTTGCGTAGATCCTCGAGGCTCGCCGCGCGCACGGCCCGGGCGGTGCCGAAGTGCATCAGGAGCGCCTTCTTTCGCGCCGGACCGATGCCGGGAACCTCGTCCAACGGCGAACTGGTGAGCGACTTGGCCCGCTTCTGCCGGTGTGCGCCGACCGCAAAGCGGTGCGCCTCGTCGCGCAGCCGCTGGACGTGGAACAGCACCGGGTGGTTCGGCGGCAGCGTAATCTCGCGCCCGTCGGGGAGGTGAAACACCTCGCGCCCCTCGCGCCCGTGGTGCGGGCCCTTGGCGACGCCGACCAGCGCCACATCCTCGACCCCAATCGCCTCCAGCGTCGCGCGCGCGGCGGAGAGCTGGCCCTTGCCGCCGTCGATCAGCACCAGGTCGGGCCATTCGCCCTTCTCGCGGTCCGGATCCTCGGCCATGGCGCGGGTGAAGCGGCGCTCGAACACCTCGCGCATCATGGCGAAGTCGTCACCCGGCACCGTTTCCGCGCGGCGGATGTTCCATTTGCGGTAAGCACCCTTGGTGAAGCCCTCCGGCCCCGCGACAATCATCGCGCCGACGGCGTTGGTGCCCTGAATGTGGCTGTTGTCGTAAACCTCGATCCGTTGCGGTGGCGCGTCGAGGTCGAACAGGCCCGCCAGCTGGTCGAGCAGCGAGGCCTGCGTCGAACTTTGCGCCACCTTGCGTTCGAGCGATTCGACCGCGTTGCGCTGCGCCTGTTGCAGCAGCCGCAGCCGATCGCCGCGCTGCGGCACGCTGATCTGCACGCGACGCCCGGCGAGTTCGGTCAGCGCTTCGGCCAGCAGCTCGCAGCCCTCAGGCTCGCGGTCGACCAGCAGCAGCTTGGGCGGGGGCACGCCGTCATAGAACTGCACGAGAAAGCTCGCGAGGATCGCATCGTCGCCGACGTCTTGTGTGTGCGCCGGAAAGAAGCTGCGATGGCCCCAATTCTGCCCGCCGCGGATGAAGAATGCCTCGATGCAGACCGCGCCGCCCTTCCCCGCCATCGCGAAGACATCGACGTCGCCCAAACCTTCGGCGTTGATCGCCTGGCTGCCCTGGATGAAGGTCAACGCGCGCAGGCGGTCGCGATAGACCGCGGCGAGCTCGTAATCCTGCCCTTCCGCCGCCGCGGCCATCGCCGCGCCGAGCTTTTCCTGCGTGCGCGTCGATTTGCCAGCGAGGAACTGGCGCGCATCGTCGACCAGCTCGTCATAGGCAGGTTTGTCGATGCGACCGACACACGGCGCCGAGCAGCGCTTGATCTGGTAGAGCAGACATGGCCGGTCACGATTGGCGAAGAAGCTGTCGGTGCAGCTCCGCAACAAGAACAGCTTCTGTAGCGCGTTGAGCGTGCGGTTGACCGACCCGGCGCTGGCGAACGGCCCGAAATATTGCCCCTTCGCCCGCCGCGCGCCGCGGTGCTTCTGGACGCGCGGGAAGGCGTGATCGGCGCGCAGCAGGATGAAGGGGAAGCTTTTGTCGTCGCGCAGCAGGACGTTGTAGGGCGGGCGGTAGCGTTTGATCAGCTGCGCCTCGAGCAGCAGCGCCTCCGCCTCGCTCGCGGTGACGACGATCTCCATGCCGCGCGTCTGCGAGACCATGCGACGCAGCCGATTGGTCAGCCGCGCGACCTGGGTGTAATTGGTGACCCGGTTCTTGAGCGCGCGCGCCTTGCCGACGTAAAGCACTTCGCCGCGGGCATCGAGCATTCGGTAGACGCCGGGGACAGGACGCAGCGTCTTCACCGTAGCGCGGATCGCCTCGACGCCAGCCTCGATGTCGGGTTTGCCCTCACCGCGGACGGTGAAAGTGGAGCGCTCCTCCTGAAAACGGTCGGGGGCGCCGGGCTGGTCCATGTTGCCGAGATAGCGACCCACCGCACCCCGTCCAAGGGGCGCGGTGTGGGTCAAACGTCAGAGCTTGGCGAGGTCCGCGATCGAGCGATCGACGATAGCGTCGCGCGAAGCCGCGCCGTGACCGCTGGCGATAAGCTGCTGCGCGGCGCCCACCGCGGCGCGGCTGGCGGTGGCGCGGACTTCGGCAACCGCGGCGCGTTCGGCGGCGGCGATGCGCTGCTCGGCCATCGTCTGGCGGCGAGCAACCAGCGCCTCCGCGTCGGTTTGCGCTTTGGCGACGAGCGCGTCAGCCTCTTCCTGCGCGCGAGCCCGCATATTCGCGGTTTCGCTGTCGAGCGCTGACAGCTTGACCTGATATTCGCCGCGCAGTGCTTCAGCCTCGGCGCGCAGCTTGGCCGCGTCATCGAGTTGCGCCTTGATCGCCTCGATACGCCCGTCGAGCATGCGCCCGATCATCGCCGGGACCTTTTTCCACAGCATGATGGCGATCAGAGCCAGCATCGCCAGCGACACAATCACCGTCGCATTGAGGACGCCACCAATGGAGGGGTCTGCGTGCGTTTCCGCCGGACCGTGAGCCGGAGCCTCGGTATGCGCGGTCGTAATGGTCGCGGTCGTCTCGTCCTGAACAGGCGCGGCCCCGGGAACGGGAGTCGTGGCGACGGCAAAGATCGTCGAATCAACCATGGAGATGTGCCTTCACCGCATTACGCGCCACGTCGGCATCGACCGGCTGGCCGGTGAGCCGCTGCACGACGTCCTGCGTCGCTTCGACGGCAACGCCCTCCACCTCGCGCAGGGCGTTGCTCTTGGCGTCGGCGATGCCACGCTCGGCTTCGGCCATGCGCGTGTCGAGCCCGGCATCGACCTCCGCCAGGCGCGCCTCGGTGCGCTTGGCGGCGTCTTCCTTGGCGCGGTTGACCAGCGCCTGCGCATCGGCGCGAGCGGCGTTCTGGCGCTGGCGCCAATCGTCCTCGGCCGCGTCGGCGGCGTCACGCGCGGCCTTGGCGGCAGCGAGGTTGTCGGCGATGGTGCGGTCGCGCAGGTCGACCGTCGACATCACCTTGGGCACCATCCCGCGACCGACGACGAAGAACAGCCCGCCGAACACCAGCAACAGCCAGAAGATCTGCGAGATCAGATACCAGCTGTCTTCCGTCAGCTGACCAATCTGAGGCATCGGGCGGGCCCTCTACGTCGAGAAAAACATGCGGCGGGAGCGACGCGCGCTCCCACCGCCAACATCAGTTCGTCAGGCGACGAACAGCAGGATGACCGCGACGACGAACGCCAGCAGGCCGAGCAGCTCCGCCGCGGCGAAGCCGATCATCAGGCGACCGAACTGGCCGTCGGCGGCCGCCGGGTTGCGCAGCGCGCCGTCGAGGAAGCTCGCGAACACATTGCCCACGCCGAGCGAGGCGAGGCCCGCACCCAGCGCCGCAATGCCGGCGCCGATCATCTTGGCAGCTTCCATGTCCATCGTAGAGAACTCCGTTGAGAAACTTCGAAATCGAAGGGGTTTAGTGAAGGTTGACCGCGTCGTTGAGGTACAGCGACGTCAGCAGCGCGAAAACATAGGCCTGGATGCCGGCCACCAGCAGCTCGAGCGCGGAGATGCCGGTCATCAGCAGGAAGGACGGCACGCCGACGAGCACGCCATAGCCCGCGCCCGCGTTAGTGCCGTTGATGACGAAGCCCGCCAGCACCTTGAGCAGGATGTGCCCGGCGGTCATCGCCACGAACAGCCGCAGCGCAAGGCTGAACGGCCGGATCATGAAGCTGATGAACTCGATCGGCACCAGAAGCGGCAGCATCAGCTTGGGCGCGCCGTGGGGCACGAACAACGAGAAGAAGTGAAAGCCGTGCCGCGCAAAACCGACCAGCAGCACGATACCGAAACTGATGATGGCGAGGATGCCGGTAATCGCCAGATGGCTCGTCACCGTGAACGGGTGCAGCCCGAGCGCGCCAAGCGGCAGCAGCCCGATCATGTTCGCGAACAGGATGAACATGAAAAGCGTGAAGACATAGGGGACGAACTTGCGCCCCTCCGGCCCGACGTTTGTCGTCAGCATGTTGTCGATGAAGCCGGTGAAGCTTTCGACCGCGACCTGCCAGCGGCCGGGGACGAGCTGACGCTTCATTCCGCCGAGCATGAACAGCCACAGCAGCACGCCGGCGGCGAGCATCCAGATGGCGCTGTTGGTGAGCATCACCTCACGCCCGAACAGCTCGAACATCGGCGCGACCGGCTGCACCTCAAACTGGTGCATCGGATCGATCTTGCCGCCTTCTGCCGCCACGTCGTTCAACCCCTGCTTTCATCGTTCGCGGCGCGCGCCTGCGCATCGCGGCTGATCTTGTTCGCGGTGCGGATGACGTTGCGAAACGCCACCGCGATCCCGGCGAAGAGCATGATGATGAGGCCCCAGGGCGCGGTCTTGAGCACCAGGTCGATGACCCAGCCGATCAAGGCACCCCCCGCGATGCCACCGATCAGGTCGGCGAGGACGCGGTTGCCGAGCCGTTCGCTCTGGTCCTGTCCCTGACGCCGCCCCGCCCGGTTACGCGTGGCTTCATTCTGCTCCAGCCTCTCCAGCCGCTCATCGAGGCTGTTGAGACGCCGATCTTCGCCGATCTGCGGAAATTCGTCCTGTCCGTTCGTCACGTCCGCGCCCTGTCGCTATGGACCAGCGAAGCGCGAAATCGCGCCGCGATGATCCGAAATGCTGGGAGCCACGCCCCGTCCGGCAAGACGCGCGCCCCTTAGTCGGCGCCCTTTCCCAAGTCAACCGCAGCAGACCGCTTGCGGCCGCGCGCGGGCCTCGGCACAACGGCACGCGATGGGGGACAGTGACAGAAAAGAGGGCTCGCCCGACCACGCCGGGCACCGCGAGCGGCTGCGCGCGCGCATCGTTGAAGCGGGCGCGGACAGCCTGCACGATTACGAGCTGCTCGAGTATCTGCTGAGCCTTGCTATCCCGCGCCGCGATACCAAGGCACTGGCCAAGCAGCTGCTGGCCGAGTTCGGCGGGTTCGGCCCCCTGCTCGCCGCCGACGCGGGCACGCTCAAGGCCGTGCCCTATGTCGGCGATTCGGTGGTGGCGATGCTGCGCGCGCTCGACGGGGCGGTGCGACACGTGCTGCTAGGTGAGGTGCAGCCGCGCTCGGTCCTGGGCAATTGGCAGGGGCTGGTCGACTATCTCCGCGCCTCGATGGCGCAGCGGCTCAACGAGCAGGTGCGCATCCTCCACCTCGACAGCCGCAATCAGCTAATACGCGACGAAGTGATGAGCGAAGGGTCGATCGACCAATCCGCGATCTACGTGCGGGAGGTCGTGCGCCGCGCCTTGCAACTCGGGTCTGCAGCGATCATCGTCGCGCACAACCATCCGAGCGGCGACGCGACGCCCAGCCGCCAGGACATCGCCATCACCCGCGCGCTGATCGACGCGTGCAAACCGCTCGGCATCGCGCTCCATGACCATGTCATCATTGGACGTGGCGATGCGAGCCGGATCACGTCGATGCGCAGCGCTGGTCTGATTTGACGGGCGCGGGATGCGCCGAGGCGTCCACCCTGCTATCGGCCCGCCGACTCTCCGCTAGCCCAAAGGAACGCCCGCATGGTCCCCCGCTATTCCCGCCCGGCGATGACCGCGCTGTGGGAGCCTGAGGCGCGTTACCGCATTTGGCTCGAGATCGAGGCGCACGCGACCGATGCGCTGGCTGAGCTTGGCGTCGTCCCGGATCGCGCGGCGAAAGCGCTGTGGAACTGGTGGGCGACCAAGCCCGCGATCGACGTCGCCGCGATCGACGCGATCGAAGCGGTCACCAAGCACGACGTCATCGCCTTCCTCACCTGGGTCGC
>CAKZIN010000003.1 GCA_936933955.1 uncultured Sphingopyxis sp.
GTGGCGGTGCGGGCGGACAAGTAGGTGGCTTTCAGGAAAATGCCGCGCTGTCCCCACCGATCGATGACCGGTGCCCGGTATCGCGCGATCGCCCGAGGGGTTGCGGCCCTGCTGGGAGCGGGCTGCTCCGATGGGCTTTTCGTCTTGGCGAAGGTGTCGGTCGGAGCCGAACGAGGGCGTGGCGGCGCGCGCCGCGAGCGAAAAAAGTCGCGCCAAAATCGCTCGTAGCTTCGCTCATTGGCAGCGATCTCACGGAACAGTTTGTCGCGAGCTCGGCGATCTTCGACCGCCATGGCCCGCAGCGTCGCCTGACGGCGAACCTCTCGCCTGCGGCATGAAGCGGCATCGCGCGCCGCGCGTGCGGCGGAGGCGAGCTCGGCGCCCACCCCGGCCCCGCCGCCCTTCGTTTTGCCGCGCAAAACATTTCTTTCGCCGTTCTGAACCATCGGCCGAAGGCTACCGCCCGCGCCCGCACCGGCCTTGGGATGCGCATTGATTCGATTTGCTTGGGGATCGTGCAAAGCCGGTCGGTCACTGCCCTGCGATTAAGCATCCCAGGCGAACGCTCGACCCGTCCCTAACGTAGCGACTTCATCGAAGGAGCTGCCAATGGAGACGGAAGATGAGTCGCTTGCCGCGCCCGCCGGTCGGCTGACCAGCAAACGCGAGTCGGTCGAAGACGACATCGCGCGATACGAGAAGCAGCTAGCGATCGTGAGTCGTGCGCGGCGCCAGCGTATGCGGGACGGAGTGGCGGCTTGCGCGATTGAGGCGCACCGGAACTGGCACCTGTATGCGCTGGGCGCGGACCTCTTCGAATGCGATCTCCGCGGTCAAGACGCCCACGCGCTTATGGGCCTCTGGAGCCTGCCTCTGCAGAAGTTCCTCGAGCTGTTGATCGAGGCGCATGACGCGCAGCCTGGCGTCTACCTAGCGCGACTGCTGCCCAGTATCATCGATGGACACCGCGATGAGCTTCATGCGCGTGGTGTTGCGGTGAGCCGGCAGCGGCGCTGGGTTGAGTACAGCGCGGATCTCGAGCGCTGGCGTACGCAGCCCATGAACGTGAAGCAAGGATGCTGGCGTGACCTGCCAATGACGGGCGGGCAGCGCGAACTCGTGCGAGTAACGGCCACGCTTCTCGACCTGCCCCTGCCCGAAGGAATGACCCGGGGCAGCGCCGCGGATTGGCTCGAAGCCAATGGTGCCAACATCAATTACAAAAAGGAGATGTGACATGCCTAAAATGACGATCATCGATGTTGACGGGAACGTCGTCGAGGTGACGACCAACGAGCAGGTTGAGGCGCAGATCGATCGCATCGAGGAAGAGATGGAAAAGCTCGTTTCCGATCTGGAGAGCAAGGATAAGATCGCAGGAGAACGCGCCCTCGCCAAATACGATCTGTTGGCGAGCCGCTTGAACGCGATCATTGGTCGGCTGGATGACTGGAACAAGGTGCTCGAGGAAGAGACTTACGCGGAGCGCATCGCGATCGCTAAGAGCATCCGGGAGCGTCGGCGACTTGGCTGAGATCAGGGAACAAATCGAAGCTCTCGCAGCGAGACGGGCCCTCGCCAAACGTCTGCTCGGTCGGCCTGACATCATCGGTCTCGCGGCCCATATGATCGCCTGCCAGGATGCCGCGTGTGCAGGCAAACCTATCCCGACCGCGCCGACACACGCGATCGCAGGCCTTCCGACGGCGGATGAAATCGCACAACTCCTCAGCAAGGCACTCGAGCTTTCATCCGCAGACTGCAGCTTGGGCTTGAAGGTACCCGGGGGCGTTCGTCATTCGCTCTTTCATTGGTCACCAATCCTCCAGCTGCGGCGCCTTGAAAGCGTGGACGGATGTGTGGCGGGACGTGCGATCGAGGAGCTGCCGCACGACCTGCCATCGCTTATTCGTTGGCTCGAAGTGAGCATGGGGTTGCGCGATCCTGACTGGATCGAGCCCGGAAAAAGCGATCTCGACCACGATGATGAGCAAATTGAGATCGAGGCAGCGGAAATGTTTACCGCGCGCGAGGAGTTTGAAATTCGCTTCGGCTTCTCGATCGCAGGTTATGCCAAATGGCTGCTCGGCTGTCGCCAAACGGACCCGGTTCTCTACCTTCTCATTCTCTCCCGCGAATATCTGTTAGCGCTGCGTTGGTGCCCAGCGCTCGGCACCGAGCCGACTGCGGGACCGAGTGCGTCCGTGCCCGGCCTGGCATTACCGATAATCGTTGCTGCCATGACGATTGGCGAATTGCAGCGGCTCGTCGCGCTCTACCGAGATCTGGTCAGCCAAGGTCCAATCACGACTAGCGAAGTGCGAGACCTGCTGGACGCAAATCCCGCAGGGGTCCCGACGCGTTCCGCCGCTATCGCCCAACATATTCGAGACCATAGCGCCGCCGGCCGCGTGTTCGAACATGCGTCGATGCGGTCCGAGGCGTTGCGTAATAGGCTGTTCCGTATGCCTCAACGCAAGCGCGACGAGTGGGACAGGAACTCATTGGTCGCCTCCCTATTTCGAGGCCAGGCGGAGTGGGATATTGCAGCATCCGTCGGGAGCCCCGATGGCGCGCACGAATTGAGGGCGGCGACGCTTGCGCCCGCCATCTTCGATAAGGGCGTACGCGGTCGAGGGTGGGGTTACCGTTCAGAACCTCTAGACCTCTACTACGGCGTGCCGCACAGCTATTTGCTTCATTTGGGCGTCACCGAACTCGGACGGCCGTTGACGGGCAAGGTCGATCGATCCTCGTCCATCGCGGTTGCAGCCCGGATCATGAAGATAGTCAGCGGCTCCGACCTGGTGCCGCTGGGCACTGAACCAAAGGACAGCGGCGTTCATGAACGGCTGCACAAACAGGCCGTGAAAGCACTGACTGTTTTCCTCCCGCCCTTCCCCGACACGGGCTCGGCGGGCCGGTTCGTTGGCGTGGCTTGGCTCAACCCGACGCGAGACGCGAGTGTTTTCCGCCATCTGGCGCGGCGCATTCAGTTTGACGATCCAAGGCTTGCGTGTGACGACAAAGCCGGAAAGTTTTATTTTGCCCTCTGGTGCCTGCAGGCTTGGTTTCCCAAACTTTATGACGACATCCGGTCTCGGCGGTTCAGCGTGCGGATCACCTGCGATCTCGCCACATCGGCGTCGGTGCTGACGAGCGACCCGATTATGCGCTCGATGGTCTTGCAAGGGGCCGATGCGAACTTTCCGAAAGCGCCGAGGCGCCAGCCGCACATCCCGAAGCAAAAGCGAGACTCTTTCCCGAAAGCGACGAAGGGGTCGGTGACCCGAGTAGCAATCCTCAAGGAGATCGAAAGAGCGCTTCGGGGAGGTTCCTGACCTCCAAGCCATCGTCTGACCGGGTCTAGGCCACGCTCAAAAAGGCAGATAGCTTCGCCTCGGATTTGACGTCCCAAAGCCTGCGTCCCGCACCGTGTCAGCGCCAGTCGTATGGCGACGCCGGGGCATCCGAAGAACGAGCGGCGAGATGTCACTGCATCGGACCGCTTGCAGGTGATCGATGCTCTCGTCGACTCTTTCCCTCTCTTGCCTGACGAGGCAAAATGGCTGCTTGCAATACTAGCGGACGAGATCGCGGGGGTGATGAGTGATGACTGAAACGTCGCCGACCCTTCCAGCGTGTGCTTACGTCCGTGTGAGCACCCGCCGTCAGGCTGAGCACGAAACTTCCCTCGCGGAGCAGGAGGGTGGCATCGCGCGGGCGGCTGCGTCCGCAGGGTACGAAATCACTCACACTTATGTCGAACCCGGTCGTAGCGGCATGAACGATCGCCGTCCTGTTCTCCAGCAGATGATCGCCGACGCTTGCGCCAAGCCACGCCGCTACGCCGCCATCTACGTCTATAATTTTTCTCGTTTCTTCCGAGATGAATACGAGTTTGAGGGCTACAGGCGTCGCCTGGAGAAGGCAGGTGTAAAACTCATATCCGCCACTCAAGAGATCGGTGAAGGTCCTCAAGCACGCATTTTTCGAAGCTTTCTGACCACGATCGACGCCGTCACCAGCGAGATCAACGCCGAACAGGTGAAGGTGGTGATGAAAGGCAACGCCGAGGCCGGGTTCTGGAACGGGTCGACGCCCCCGCTAGGATATCGGACTTACGTTGCAGAGCAGCGCGGCAAAAAGGACAAGAAGAAGCTCGAAGTGCATCCGAGCGAAGCGTCGCTCGTCGAACTTATCTTTCGCTTGTACCTTGAAGGAGACGGCAAGTCCGGACCGCTTGGGATCGACAAAATCGTAAAATGGTTGGGCGCAAAAGGGTATCTGCATCGACACCAGAAATTCTCCACTGGCCGGGTGCATGCGATCCTGACCCGTGAGACTTACGTCGGTCGGCACTACTATGGTCGTCGCGATAGCCGAACGGCAAAACCCCGTCCGCGTGACGAGTGGATCAAAGTATCTGTCCCGCCGATCATCCCGGAAGAGATGTTCAACCGCGTGCAACAGCGCCTCGCCGCTCGGAACCCGAAGATCAGCCCAGCCCGGTCCCACAGCTCGCCGGTCTTGCTGACTGGCATCGCGCGGTGTGGTCATGAGAATTGCGGCGGTACGATGATGCTGATGACCGGCAAGGCCGGTCTGTATCGCTATTACACCTGCTCCAACCGGCGAAGGAAAGGCGTCAGCTCATGTCCGCCTAACAACGTGCCAATGCAGACTGTCGATGATGCCGTGATCACCGCGCTTGAAAAGCGCCTGTTCGAGCCTTCGCGCTTAAAGGAGCTCTTGGGCGAGATGCTGGACGCATCGTCCGGGGCGGACCGTGAGCGGCGCCGGCGGCTTGCCGCTCTCCGCACCGAGGAGACCGAGACGAACAAGTCGATCAGATCACTGTTTATGATGGTGGAGGCCGGCGTCACCGCCCCTGACGATCCCTTTCTTAAAGAACGCCTCGCGACCCTGAAGCTGCGTCTTTCCGCGATTAGCGAAGAGGTCCCCACCCTTGAGCGTCAGCTCGGCACCAAGACGGGTCGGATCACCCCGGAGAAGGTGGCGCGGTTCGCGGAACTCATGCGCGCCAAGCTTCGTGACGCTCAAGACTCGCAGGTCCGTCAACGCTACGTCCGCGCATTTGTGGGCGAGGTCGAAATGACCCGAGACGCGATTACCATCCGTGGGCCAAATCGCGCACTCGAACTAGCCATGGGGGGCGATCTCGGCGCGGACAGCAAAGTTCGTACATTTATGAGTAGTTGGCGCGCCCGGCGGGATTCGAACCCACGGCCCCCAGATTAGGAATCTGGTGCTCTATCCGGCTGAGCTACGGGCGCGCCGCCGCGCGGGTAGGCGGTTGCGGCGAGCGGGGCAAGCGGGCGAGCGACGCGCCTCGCCGTGCCTCAATGCGCGCGGTCGGGGGGCGTGAAGGGGGCGAGCAACGGCAGGACCGGCAAGCCATCCTCGATCAGCGCCTCCACCTCCTCGCGCGTCGCGCGACCGTGGATGGCCGGCGCTGCGGGGGAGGACGAAGGATCGCCGCGGTGCCTCTCGTCGGCCAGGGCGGTTGTGCCAATCTCGTCAGACGGAGGCTTGGCGTTCGCGGCACGAACCTCTCGCGCGAAATCGTCGCCGACCCAGCGCGACTGTGAGAGCATTTCCGCCTGCGCGGCCGCGATGGCGGCGGCTAAAGCGCGGAGTTTTGTCGCATTCTCCGCGTCGCCCTGCGGTGCAATCACCTGAGCTGGGCGCGCCTCACCCCGCTTCTGCTCCACGTAGGTTCCGTGGAGCGCGGGCGCCATCGCCGCCTTACGTACATCGCTGATGCCGCACGTGGCGCAGCAAAGCAGGCCGCGCACCGCCTGCGCATCATAGTCGGCAGAGGAGCGGAACCACGCCCCGAACCGATGACCGCTCCCGCATTCGAGGTCGTAGGCGATCACGCGCTCAGCAGAGCGTCGAGCTTGCCGTCACGTTCAAGCGCCGCGAGTTCGTCGCTGCCGCCGATATGCTGCCCATCGATAAAGATCTGCGGCACGGTGGTGCGCCCGTTGGCGCGATCGAGCATCTGGGTGCGCGCTTCGGGCTCCGCCTCGATATCGTGCTTTTCAGCGGCGACGCCCTTCTGTTCGAGCAGCCGCAGCGCGCGCTGCGAATAGCCGCACCAGCTCTTGTAGTAGATTTCGACCTTTGCCACGCGACCACTCCCTTTGCTGCGAGCCCGCGCGGATATGGGCGCGCGGGATGCGGCGTCAACGCCCGGCGTCACGGATCGCCTCGTCCGTCGAGAACGCGAGCGAACACCACCACCTCCACCCGCGCCGCCCCCGCTCGCCGCAGCGCCCTGGCGGCCGCATCGGCGGTGGCACCGCTGGTAAAGACGTCGTCGATCAGCAGTACGGTCAGTCCGCGCAGGCGGTCGCGTGCCTTTGGCTCAACCTGAAAAGCGCCGCGCAGGCGTTGCGCGCGCGCGGCGCGGGTGAGGCCGCGCTGCGATCCGCGATCGCCGCGGCGCTGGAGCAGATCGCGCGCGACTTCGCCGCCGCGCAGCTTGGCGAGCTCCTCCGCCAGCAGCAGCGCCTGGTTGAAGCCGCGCCGCCACAATCGCGCCCGGGTCAGCGGAACCGGCACCAGCAGCGGGACCGGCGCGCCGAGCTCGTGCCCGGGAAGGCGGCGGGCCATCAGCTTGGCGAGCAGCGATGCGGTGCCGATGCGGCGGCCGTATTTGAAGCGGATCACCAGCTGTCGCGCAGCGCGGCCATAGGCGAGCGCGGCGTGCACGCGGGCGTAAGGCGGCGGTTTGAGTTCGCAGCCGCCGCAGAGCGCGCCCTCGTGCTGCTCCTGCGGAAGGGGCATGTCGCAGCGGGCGCACGCGGGGCCGTCGAGCCAGTCGATCGCGCCCCAGCAAGCGGCGCAGAAACCGGGCCCGCTTGCGAGGACGGTGGAGCATCGCGCGCAGCGATGCGGCAGGATGAGGTTGAACAGCCCCGCTGCGCTGCGGGCAATTGGCGCAACCAGCGTGGAGGAGGGGGCGAGGCGGGTGGCCATCGGCAGCGCTTGTGAGCGCTGGCCGCGGCCCGCACAAGCGGAGGCGATGTCCGAATCGCCTACCATCTTCGACCCGCGCCGCCGCGCGCTCGCCCGCGACCGAGCGGCGGCCTCGCGAGAAGCCCGACACGATGCGGCCGACACGCCGCTCGACTTGCTTGGCGTGATTGGCGACGAATTGCTCGACCGGCTGTCTGACCATCGGCTGACCGTCGAACGCGCGCTGGTGATCGGTGCGATCGACGAACGTCCCGCCGCAACGCTGCGCGCAAGTGGCGCGGCGGTGGACGTGATCGAACCCTCCGCCTGGCTCGCAAGTCGACGCGGGGCGGCGGCGCAGCCGGAGGCGGCGCTAGAGGTCGAGCCAGGAAGCTACGATCTGCTGCTGTGGCCGGGCGGTCTCGAAAGTGTCGACGACGTGCCGGGGGCCTTGCTGCGCGCCCGCTTCGCCCTGCGTCCCGGCGGGCTGCTGCTCGGTGCCTGCTTCGGAGAGGCCAGCCTGCCGACGCTGCGGTCGGCGCTGGCGGGCGCCGAGCAGGGCGCACGCGCGGCGCGAATGCATCCGCAGCTCAGCATTGCGACGCTGGCGGAATTGCTGCCCAAGGTCGGGCTCGAGGCGTGCGTCATCGACCTCGACCGTTATCCGCTCCCGCCAGCATCGCTCGCCCAGCGCGCGCGCCAGCTGCGGGCAGCGGCGCTGGGCAATATGCTGCGTGAGGTGCATCCCTTGTCACGCAGCGCAATGTGCGCGCTCGACAGCGTCGTCACGACGCAGCCGGAGCGGATCAACATCATCCATTTCTGCGCCTTTGCGCCCGGCTAAGCCCCCCCGCTCCGGGAATTGTTAACCTTTAGCGCCGATATGCTGTCGCGGGGAAAAAGGGTGTCAGGGGTTGCAGGCCGTGCCGATGCACAAAATGTTGCGGAAATTCGCCGTTGATCGCCGAGGGGCGACGGCCATCGAATATGGCTTGATCGTGACGATGATCGCGATCGCATGCGTGGGTGCGTTTAGCACCTTCGGTGACCGCACCGGCGAAATCTGGGGACATGTCAGCAATACGTCGAAGAACTCGATGGGTTGATGTGTCGTTTCGGAACAAAAGTCATCAAGCGCCCTGTTAGCAAATTCGAAACCAGCCCAGTCCTAGAGCCAATGACGCCAGCCGACGAATACTCGACTGGCCGGGTAGTGAGCTTATCAGGAGACAGGGATATGATCCGCTTCAAGCAGTTTCTGCGCAACTCGAAGGGTGCGACCGCCATCGAATATGGCCTGATCGCCGCTCTCATCGCGGTTGCGGGCGTAGGCGCCTTCAACATGGTTGGCAACAGCGTGAAGAACACCTTCACCGGCGCCAGCAACCAGATGAAGGTCTGATCTTTCAGACTTCAGCTGACCGGAAGGGCGGCGCTGCAAAGCGTCGCCCTTTTTGTTTGTCCGGAAGACCTGTGAGGGACGTCAGCCGTCGAGCGGCGTCCAGGCGTTAGCAGCTTCCGCCTCCTGCGCTTCGCCTTCGTCGCCGCGAATGTCTTCGAGCAAACGGTCGAGCACGCGCTCTACCCCCGCCCCGCTGACGCCGGAAAGGGGCATCACCTCCGCCCCGCTCGCCTCGGCAAGCTCAGCGGAGAGCGCCGCGATCAGTTCGTCGTCGAGCGTGTCGACCTTGTTGAGGCCGATCACCACGCGCTTGTCCTCTAGCCCCGCGCCATAGGCCTCAAGCTCGTCGCGCACGATGCGGTAGCTGGTGGCGACGTCGGTGTCGTTGGCGTCGACCAGGTGGAGCAACACCCGGCAGCGTTCGATATGTCCAAGGAAGCGGTCGCCGATCCCTGCGCCCTCCGCTGCGCCCTCGATCAATCCGGGGATGTCGGCGATGACGAACTCCTGCCCGCGGTGGCGCACGACGCCGAGCTGCGGCCGGGTCGTCGTAAAGGCGTACGCGCCGACCCTGGCCTCGGCATTGGTGACCGCGTTGAGGAACGTGGATTTGCCCGCGTTGGGCAGACCGACCAGCCCCGCGTCGGCGAGCAGCTTGAGCCGCAGCCAGACCCACATCTCCTCGCCCGGCCAGCCGGTGCCGTGCTGGCGCGGCGCGCGGTTGGTGCTGGTCTTGTAGCTCGCGTTTCCACGACCGCCGTCGCCGCCGCGCAGCAGAACGATGCGTTGGCCGACTTCGGTCAAGTCGGCGATCAGGCTGCGCTCCTCGTCATCGGCGAGGATCTGCGTCCCCACCGGCACCGCGATGACGCGGTCGTCGCCCCCCGCCCCGGTGCGGTCGCGACCCATCCCCCCGTGCCCGCGCTGCGCCTTGAAGTGCTGGGTGTAGCGAAAGTCGATCAGCGTATTGAGGCCGGGCACCGCCTCGAAAATGATGTCGCCGCCTTTGCCGCCGTTGCCGCCGTCGGGGCCGCCGTATTCGACGTATTTCTCACGCCGAAAGCTGACCGCGCCGCCGCCGCCGTCGCCGGATTTAATGAAAATCTTGGCCTGATCGAGAAAATGCATCGGCCATCTCTAGTCCGCCACGCACCGAAAGGCGAGCAACCGGGGCACGCTTCGCGGGTTTTGCCGCTCCGAACGCCTGCTACGCGGGCATCCAGCAGGAGCATCCCCCCGATGTTTGGACATGACCACAGCGCGACCTTCAACACGCTGATCGCCACCACGCTTGACAGCGTCGACGGCTATCGCAAGGCCGCGGAAAAGGCGACGAACCCGCGCTATGCCGAACTGTTCGGCGCACTCGCCAACGAACGCGAGCAGGTCGTGCGTTCGCTGCAGAACTATGTGAGCTCGACCGGCGGCAACCCCGAAGACGACGGCACTATCCTCGCCGCTGCGCACCGCGCGTTTCTGTCGCTGCGCGATGCGGTGACCGGCAGCGACGACGCGGCGATCCTCGCGGAAGTCGAGCGCGGCGAGGATTACCTCAAGGGCAAGTATGACGCCGCGATGTCCGTCGCCGACCTCAAGCCCGAAGCCAAGGCCGCGATCGACACGGCCTATGCCTCGGTCAAGAAGGGCCACGACCGGATCGAAGCGATGCGCGGCAACGCCTGATCCAATCGATACGTATCCCCCGGGGCGGGTCCGCTCCGGGGGCCTTTCTTATCCGCGCCGGAACATCGCCTTGGCGAGCTCCCGCGCCGCCGCGCGACGAAGCGTGAGCGCGCTGCCCAGCGCCTCCCCGATCATGGCATCGCCGAACGCCAGCAGCACCAGCGTCAACGTCTGCTGCGAAAGTTCTTCAGCGCTGTGCCCCTCGTCCGGGCCGACTTCATCGATCAGACGACGGATCGCGCCGACCACCGGTTCGAGCACATCCTCATTGCCGGTCATCAGCATCCACATCGCGAGGCCAGCGGCGCCCTGATGGTCGAACGCGTCGAAGGCAAGGTCGACGACGCTGCCCGGATCGCCATCGCCCGCGCGATTGCGCCGAACCTCTTCGGCGATGCGCTCGCAAATATCGTTGCTCAGTTGCGCCATTAGCGCGAGTTGAAGGTCATGCGCGCTGCCGAAGTGGTGGAGAAGGTTGGCGTGGGTACGCCCAACCTTTGCCGCCACGGCCTTCAGCGTTACCGCCTGCGGCCCGCTCTCGATCAGCAGGACTTTCGCCGCATCGATCGCTTTCCGACGGGAGGCTTCGGGGCTGAGGCGGCGGGGCGCGGGGGTCATCGCTCTGCCTGTGCGTCCGCGCGGCGGAGTTTGTCCAGAGCTGGCACGCGCTTGAGCCGGGCACACGCCCGCTGCTAACGCGCCCGCCATGCCCGACCAACCCTCCCCCGCCGTCCACATCATCACCACCGGCGGCACGATCGACAAAGTCTATTTCGACGCGCTTTCCGCGTTCGAGGTGGGGGAAACCGCGGTCGGCGCGATGCTGCGTGAGGCGAACGTCACCCTGCCGGTGAGCGTCGAGCCGCTGCTGCGCAAGGACAGCCTCGACCTTAGCGACGAAGATCGTGCGGCGATCCGCGCGGCGGTGGAGCGGGCCGAACCGCGCGCGATCCTCATCACCCACGGCACCGACACCATGCCCGTCACCGCGCGTGCGCTAACCGGGATCGCGGGCAAGACGATCGTGCTCACCGGGGCGATGCTCCCCGCCTCGCAGCGGCAGAGCGATGCACTGTTCAACGTCGGCTTTGCGCTTGCCGCGGCGCAGACGCTGCCCGAGGGCGTGTGGATCGCGATCAACGGCCGCGTCCTCGACGGCGCGCATGCCGTCAAGGACCGCGCCAACAATCGTTTCGAGGCGGGCTAGGAAGGGGGCCGCCGCATCACGCGGCGGCGGCGCCCCCGTCTCGTCAGCGAACCTCGCTCACCCGCAGCTGGGCGTCGTGGATGCCGCCGCCGAAGCTGCCGATCCAGATGTCGTAGGTGCCGCTCTGCGGCCGCTGAAAGATCAACCGCGCATTGGTGCCTCCGCCGCTGTCATCGTCGCAATACCAGCGCCCGTCGGGTCCGTTGACCACCAGCGTCGTGTCGCTCGATGAAAAGGTCTGAAGGTAGAGCGGCAGCGACCCCGCGGTGTAGCTGAGCTCCACGTCGGGCGCGGCGCTGACCATGCCGCGGCACCCGTTGAGCTTGGCGGCGTCGATGTTCCCACCCGACTGCACCGGAACCCACCACGGGTCTGGCTGGAACCCGGAGACCAGACGGATGGTGGCATAGGTCGCCCGCAGCGCCGCGTCCTGCGCACTCGCCGACGTCGCCGGCACGCCCGCGCCCAACAGCGCGGCACCGGCGAGCGCCGGCATCAACTTGTTCATGGGTTTCCCCCTTTTCGCTTTCGCGATCCCTCAGGTGAGGAGGATAATGCGTGGGCGCGGGGGGTCAATCGTGGTTACGCTCCCTCGCGCGGAGAGGCAGGAGTCGGAGGCTCACGCGCTAATGCGCATCGCCCCAGCTCTTGCCGGTGCCGACGTCCACCCCCAGCGGCACGTCCAGTGTCACCGAGGGGCCCGCCGCGCTCGCCATCGTATCGCGGATCACCGGGATCGCCGCCTCGACCAGCCCCTCGGGCGCTTCGAACAGCAGTTCGTCGTGGACCTGGAGGAGCATCTTGACCTCGCCCAGCCCCTTGTCGCCGAGCGCCCTGTCCATGCGCGTCATGGCGCGCTTGATGATGTCGGCGCTGGTGCCCTGGATCGGCGCATTGATCGCCGCCCGCTCGGCCACGGCGCGCTCGGCCTGGTTGCGTGAGTTGATGCGCGGGAACCACGTACGCCGCCCAAACAGCGTCTGCGTGTAGCCGCAGCTGCGCACCTCCTCGAGCGTGCGCTGCATATAGTCGCTGATGCCGGGAAAGCGCTCGAAATAGCGGCTGATAATCGCCTGCGCCTCGTCCTGACCGATCTCCAGCCGGCTGGCGAGGCCCCAGCGCGAGATGCCGTAGAGGATGGCGAAGTTGACCGTCTTGGCCTTTGCCCGCGTGTCGCGCGTGACCTCGCCGAACAGTTCTTCCGCCGTCCGGTTATGGATGTCCGCGCCTTCGCGAAACGCTTCCTTGAGCTGTGGCACGTCGGCCATGTGCGCCGCGAGCCGCAGCTCGATCTGGCTGTAGTCAGCAGCGATCAGCACATTGCCCGGAGCGGCGACGAACGCCTCGCGGATCTGGCGCCCGGTTTCGGTGCGGATGGGGATGTTCTGGAGGTTGGGATCGGTCGAGGACAGCCGACCGGTCTGCGCGCCGGTCAGGCTGTAGCGGGTGTGGACGCGCCCGGTGACGGGGTCGATCTGCTGCTGCAGCGCGTCGGTGTAGGTCGAGCGCAGCTTGGTCAGCTGGCGCCATTCGAGCACTTGCCGCGCGACCTTCACCCCGTCGCGCTCCAACCGCTCGAGCTCGCTCTGGTCGGTCGAATATTCGCCCGACTTGCCCTTGCGCCCCCCTTTGAGGCCCAGCCGGTCGAACAGCACCTCGCCCAATTGTTTGGGGCTGCCGATGGTGAACGGCCCGCCCGCCTCGGCGAATATCTCGCCTTCGAGCCGCGCCGTCTCGGTCGAGAACACCTCCGACAGTTGCGCCAGCTCGGCGCGGTCGACGAGCACGCCGCGCCGTTCCATCCGCGCCACCGTGGTGACGAGGCCGCGGTCGACCATCTCATACACCCGCGTCGCGCCCTCGCGCCACAGGCGGTCGCGTAGCACTTCATGCATCCGCAGCACCAGTTCGGCGCGTTCGCAGGCGAGCGGCATCACCGCGCTGGGCTCCTGCGCCGCCAGCGGCACCGCGTTGCGGCCCGAGCCGGTGAGTCCCTTGGCGGTCATCGGCTCATGCCCGGTCAGCCGCCTTGCCACCTCCTCAAAGCCATGCCCCTGATTGCCCGCATCGAGCGCGAAGGAGAGGAGGATGGTGTCGTCATAGCCGGCCGCGCACACCCCCGCCTCACCCAGCAACAGCAGCTCGGGCTTGAGGTCGTGGCCGACCTTGAGCACGCTCGCGTCGGCCAGCAGCGGCGCCAGCTGCGCGATCGCGGCGGCACTGTCGAGCTGCTGCGGCGGTGCCGCCAGCAGATCCGCGCCGCGGTGGCCGAGCGGGACATAGGCCGCCTGCCCCGGCTGGATGGCGAGGCCCAGGCCCACGATCAGCGGCTGATGCATGACGCTCGTGTCCGCAACGACATGCAGCCCGAGCGTACCCGACTGGCGCGCCGCGGCAATGACGATGTCGAGCTGCTCCGCGCTGGTGATCAGGCTGTAGCGGCTGTGGTCGATGTCGGGGCGCTTGGGCAGCCCGTCGCCCGCGCTGGGCGTCTGTGCGGCGTTACGCTGGCCGCGCGCGGTGCCGGGGAGCGGCTCGACCATCGTCGACGGGCGCACCGGCCCGCTCGCCGCGCCGCCCTCGAGCCGGTTGGCCATTGCGCGAAAGCCATGTTCGAGGAGGAACGCGCGCAGCGGTTCGGGCGGAATGCCGTCGAGCTTGAAGCTCTCCAGCGGTTCGGGCGTCGGACAGTCGCGGCACAGCTCGACCAGCTGGCGCGACAGCCGCGCATCGTCGGCGAACTGGATGAGGTTGTCGCGCAGCTTCCCCGGCTTCATCGAAGGCGCCGCGGCGAGCGCGCTTTCTAGGTCGCCGTGCTCCTGGATCAGCTTTGCGGCGGTCTTGGGGCCGATGCCGGCGATGCCGGGGATGTTGTCGACGCTGTCGCCCATCAGCGCCAGCACGTCGGCGAGCCGGTCCGGGCCGACGCCGAACTTTTCCTCCACCGCCGCGACGTCGATGCGCGCGTTCTTCATCGTGTCGTAAAGGTCGACGTGCGGGCTGCCGTCGCCCTTGTCGGGCGTGACGAGCTGCATCAGATCCTTGTCGCCCGACACGATCGTCACGTCCCAGCCGAGCCCGAGCGCCTGCGTCGTATAGGCCGCGATCAGATCGTCCGCCTCGTAACCTTCGAGCTCGATGCACGGCAGCGAAAAGGCGCGGGTGGCGTCGCGGATCAGCGGGAACTGCGGGACGAGGTCCGACGGCGGCTCCGGCCGGTGCGCCTTGTACTGGTCGTACATCTCGTTGCGGAACGAGGCCGCGCTGTGGTCGAGGATGACCGCGAGGTGCGTCGGTCCCTCCGCCTTGTCGAGCCCGTCGGCGAGCTTCCACAGCATCGCCGTATAACCGTACACCGCTCCCACCGGCACGCCCTGCGGGTTCGTCAGCGGCGGGAGGCGATGGTAGGCGCGGAAAATATAGCCCGAGCCGTCGACGAGGTAGAGGTGGTTGCGCGCCATGCCCGGCTCCTACCAGCGGCACGCGCAGCGGGCTAGGCGGGGTGGCGGGCGATGCTGGAGGACGCCCCGTTCGGCGCAAGGACGCCCATGCGTGGCGCGAAAACACCCCCCAGGTGCTGCGGCGAGGGCCGGAGCGTTGGCGAGAACCTCTCACCCGCTCAAACGCAAGCGCTCCTGCGAAGGCAGGAGCCCAGGGCCGACAGGCGAAGCGTTAGGTCGCCCTAGGCTCCTGCTTTCGCAGGAGCACTCCCATTCCGACGATCGCGCTCCGCCCTTCGCCGGAGCAGGTGCGTTTACCGTGACAGCGTTCGCACCGTCGCCGCGTGGCCTTCGACCAGTTGCCGCACCACCGCCTGTGCCTCCGCGTAGGCAGCGACGTTGCCGGGCAGCCCCGCTTCCGCCGCGGCCTGCGCGAGCCGGTCGAGCCGATCGAGCGCGAGGCGGGTGCGACCGCGTGCGGTCTCGATGCGCGACAAGGCGACCTCCCCCAGCGCCCACGCCTCGCTGCCCGTCGCGGCGCGCTGCCCGGCCGCTGCCGCGCCGCGGTTGGCGGTAAGCGCGGCGCGAAACTCGGCATCGCCCGCGCGCGCCTCCTCGATCAGCTGCGCCGCCGCAGCGCGCGCTTCCGCGCTGGCAATGGCAGGCGGCGGGGGCGGCGGGTCCTCCCCCCGCGCGGCGGTTTCGGCGGCGACCACGTCCTCCACCGCGCGCCGCTCGAGCGTCGGATAACCGCTCGTATCGACATGCGCGCACGCGCTCAGCGACAGAAGCGCGAGGGCGCAGGCGAACAGGCGTTGGGGCGTTGCGGACATAGCTTGGAGCGTCGTAACGTCGCCCCATGGGCGGCGCAAATCGGGCGGCGCAGCGTTGACAGCTGCGCCCTCGCTAGGTAACGGGCCGGGCTTTCCGGCGCCGGGATTCGATTCCGCTGCCGCCGGTCGTTCGCCGATTAAGGAAGATTACGCCATGTTCGCCATCGTGCGCACGGGCGGCAAGCAGTATCGCGTTGCCCCCGGAGACCGGATTGTCGTCGAAAAGCTGAGCGGAGCCGTGGGCGACCGCGTGGAGCTGGGCGACGTCCTGCTCGCAGGCGACGGCGCCGACCTCAAGCCGACCGACGGCCTCAAGGTTGCGGCGGAAATCGTCGGTCAGGGTCGCGGCGAAAAGATCATCGTCTTCAAGAAGAAGCGCCGTCACAACTATCGCCGCCGCAACGGCCACCGCCAGTATCACACCCAGCTTCAGATCCTGAGCGTGGGTGACGAACAGGCCCAGCCGCGCCAGAAGGCAGCGAAGACGGCTCCGGCGACCGCCGAAGCCACCACTCAGTCCACCGAAGCCTGACGCTTCGCGTAACCGCAGGAGACAGCAGCCATGGCACATAAAAAGGCAGGCGGTTCGTCGCGCAACGGTCGCGATTCGGCCGGTAAGCGCCTCGGCGTGAAGAAGTTCGGCGGCCAGGAAGTGGTCGGCGGCAACATCATCGTGCGCCAGCGCGGCACCAAATTCTATCCGGGCACCAACGTCGGCATCGGCAAGGATCACACCTTGTTTGCGACCACCGACGGCCGCGTGCGATTCCACGACGGCAAGCTAGGGCGCAAGTTCGTGTCGGTAGACGCGAGCATTATGCCGCTCGAGGCTGCAGAATAAGGCGGGCGATCGGACAGGGTCGCGCCGCCAGGGCGACCCCCCGTTGGATCTAATCGGTCCACACACAAGGAGGGAGACGGGTCGCCCCGGCTCCCTTTTTTGTTGGTCGTCGCGGGCTCGCGCGACCGGAGTCGAAGCCCCCGTCTCCCTCCCCACAGCGTTCGCTGTCGCCAACGCGTCACATCGACGTGCCAGCGGCGGCGGCGAGAGAGAAGGGTTGGAGACGATGCACGCACGCACCGACCGGCTGTTGCTGCGGCCTGGATACCTCGAGGACGCCGCCGCACTGGCGCAGGGGATCGGCGACCCCGCAGTCGCACGGAACCTCGCGACGGTCCCCTTGCCCTATGGCGAGGCGGACGCGCGCGAGTGGCTCGCGCAGACGCCAGGCGATGGCGACATGCGCTTCCTCATCCACGCGCGCACGCACGGGCGGCTACGCCTCGTCGGTGGCATCGGGCTGCACTGGCGCGAGGACGACGGCGGGTTCGGCGATGGCCTCGCGCATCACGAACTCGGTTACTGGATTGCGCGGCCCTATTGGGGTCTCGGCTTCGCGACGGAGGCGGGGCGCGCGGTGATGCAGATCGCCCGCGCGGTTGGCCTTAGCAATGTGCGCGCCGGGCATTTCGCCGACAATCCCGCATCGGGCGCGGTGCTGCGTAAGCTCGGGTTCCGCCCCACCGGCCGCACCGCCCCCCGCCGCAGCCTGGCGCGCGACGGCGAGGTCACGTGCGTGCTGTTCGAGGACGCCGCGCTCGATGGGGTAGACTCGCCTGAGCTTACTCGACCGAACTTTAGCCCGACGATGCGTGAAGAGTGGCGCTTGCTGGCAGCATAAGCGCGCCCCTCACGCCATCCTTTCACGTCGACGGGTTCTGAGCCGCACCCTCCCGCCGTCGTGACCACAGCGTCGTCAGCCCGTCCGCCAGCGCCACGTCACCCTGTCGGCGATAGCCCAGCCGCTCCGCCACCCGCAGCGAGGCGGCGTTGCCGTGGTCGATGATGCAGCGCGTCTCGTCGCCCCCGAGCGCGCCGTCCGCCCAGCCGAGCGCCGCGGCCATGATCTCGCTTGCCGCGCCTTTGCCCCACCAGGCGGGCGCGATCGCCCAGCCGGCTTCGGGATAGCCCTCCAGCGCGGGCACGCCGCGCTCCCAAGAGGCAAAGCCGCCGCAGCCGATGAAGAGGTCGCTCGCGCGGTCGGCGAACACCCAATAGCCATAGCCGAGCATCGCCCACAGCCCCGGCTGGCCGAGGAAGCGATACCATGCCTCCTGCCGGGTGCGCCCGCGCCCGCCGCCGATGAAGGCGGTGGTGCGATCGTCCGCCCACATGTCGGCATAGGCGTCGAAGTCGCGCAATTCCGCGCTGCGCAGGCGGAAGCGCTCGGTCTCGATGACCGGCGCCTCCATCACACCCGTTCGAACAGCGCGGCGCAGCCCTGCCCGCCGCCGATGCACATGGTTTCGAGCGCATAGCGACCGTCGCGGCGCTTCAGCTCCGCCATCATCGAGGCCAGGATGCGCCCGCCCGTCGCGGCGATCGGGTGGCCGAGCGAGATGCCCGAACCGTTGACGTTGAGCCGTTCCGGATCGTGCCAGCCCCAGCCCTTGAGCACGCCTAGCACCTGCGTCGCGAACGCTTCGTTGAGCTCGACGAGATCGATGTCGGCCCAGCCCTTGCCGGTCCGCGCGAACAGTTTTTCGACCGCGGGCACCGGGCCCAGCCCCATCGTCGCCGGGTGGCACCCCGCCGCCGCGAAGCCGACCAGCCGCGCCACCGGATCGACCTTGAGCGCCTTCGCGCCCGCTTCGCTGACGACGATGCAGGCGGCGGCGGCGTCGTTCTGCTGGCTCGCGTTGCCCGCGGTGACGGTGCCGTCCTTCATGATCGGGCGCAGCGCGGCGAGGCTTTCGGCGGTGACATCGCCCCGCACGCCCTCGTCGCGATCGACGGTGACGCTGCCCTTGCGGCCCTCCACCGTGACCGGCACCAGCTCGTCGGCGAAGGCGCCGCGCGCCCATGCCGCCGCGGCGCGTTCGTGGCTGGTGAGCGCATAGGCGTCGGCGTCGGCGCGCGAGATGTCGGCGTCCCGCCCGACATTCTCCGCCGTTTCGATCATCCCCGAAATGCGGCCGAAGCGCGCTTCGGGCTGCGAGCGTTCGCGCCCGCGCAGCAGCCGGTCGTGCAGCACCGGCGAGCCGGCCTTCACGCCCTTCCTGAGGCCCAGCGTGTAGTGCTCGGCGTTGGACATGCTCTCCGCTCCGCCGGCGATAACGATGTCCGCCTGCCCCGCCTGCACCATCGCCGCGGCGAGGCCGATGGCGGTGAGCCCGCCCCCGCAGCGCCGGTCGATCTGCATTCCCGGCACCGACAGCGGCAGGTCCGCCGCCAGCGCCGCCCAGCGCCCGATCGCGGGCGCCTCACCGTTGGGATAGGCCTGCGCGAAGATGACGTCCTCGATCCGCTCGGGGTCGACGCCCGACCGCTCGACCAGCGCGCGCAGCACCGTTTCGGCAAGCTTTTCCGCGGGCACATCGGCGAGCGCGCCGAGGTAGCGGCCGACCGGCGTCCGCAGCGGGAGGGCGATTAAGGCGTCGGCCATGTCAGTCTCCGTCAGGCGAGCGCGGCGCGCAGCCGCTCGATCGCGCGTTCGCGCCCGATCAGCGGTAGCAGACTCGCCATGTCGGGCCCCGCGTCGGCGCCCGTCAAGGCCCGGCGCAGCGGCAGAAAAAGCGCGCGACCCTTGGCGCCCGTCGCCGCGCCGACCGCTGCGGTGAGCAGCTTCCAGTCAGCAAACGCCTCCCCGTCCAGCACCGCGGCGGCGGCGGCGACCACTGCGCGATCCTCGTCCGACAGGGCAGGCGCGGCGACCGGACCGACGACGCTCGCCCACAGCGTCGGCGCCTCGTCGATGCGGGTGAGGTTGCCGCGCAGCGCCTCCCACGCGACCGGGGTCATGTCCGGCGGCAGGCGTTCGGCGACGCGCTCGTGCGGCAGTTGGTGGACGATGCGCGCGTTGAGTGTGGCGAGCTCCTCCGCCACGACCGGCGCGGGAGCGCGGCCGAACCGCGACAGGTCGAACCCCGCCGCCAGACCCATGAGTTCCGTCTGCGGCTCGAGCGGATCGCGCGTGCCCAGCCGCGCGAGGTAGGCGCGCACCGTTTCGGGCTCGATCCCTGCCTCGCCCAGCGCATCGCGGTCGGCGGCACCGTCGCGTTTGGAGAGCTTGCCCTCTGCCCCGGTCAGCAGCGCGACATGGCCGAAGGTTGGGCGCGACGCGCCCAGCGCGTCGAACATCTGCGCCTGCGCGGCGGTGTTGCTGACATGGTCTTCGCCACGGATGACGTGGGTAATGCCCATGTCGATGTCGTCGATGACCGAGGGGAGGAGGTAGAGCCAGCTCCCATCAGCGCGGCGCACGACGGGGTCGGACAGGTGCGCGGGGTCGAAGCGCTGCTCGCCGCGCACCGCATCGTGCCAGACGATCGGCGCGGTGTGGTCGAGCTTGAAGCGCCAGTGCGGCCGCTCCCCCGCCGCCAGCTTGGCGTCGACTTCCGCCTCGCTCAACGCCAGCGCGGTGCGTTCGTAGACCGGCGGCAGCCCCCGCGCGCGCAGCACCTTGCGCCTGAGGTCGAGCTCCTCCGCGCTCTCGAAACAGGGGTACACCCGCCCCGCCGCGCGCAACTCCTCAAATCGTCGTTCGTAGAGGTCGAGCCGCTGCGACTGCCGCACCTCCCCCGTCGGCGTCAGCCCGAGCCAAGCGAGATCCTGACGGATCGCCTCGACGAACCGCTCCTCGCTCCGCGCAGCGTCGGTATCGTCGACGCGCAGCCAGAATTCGCCCTCCTCGCGCAGCGCCGCCAGCGCGTTGAGCACCGCCACTCGCAGATTGCCAAGGTGCATTCGCCCAGTCGGCGAAGGGGCGAAGCGGGTGACGATCATGCCGTGCGAAATCCGTGGGTGATGGGGTAGCGGCGGTCGCGGCCGAAGTTGCGGGTGCCGAGCTTCACCCCCGGCGCGGCCTGGCGGCGCTTATATTCGGCGATGGCGACGAGCCGTTCGATCCGAGCCACTTCCGTGCGGTTGAAGCCATGTTCGGCGACGATGTCGTCGACCGACTGCTCGCGCTCGATCAGCCCCATCAGCATCGCATCGAGCTGCTCATAAGGCGGCAGGCTGTCCTGATCGGTCTGGTTGGGGCGCAGCTCCGCGCTTGGCGGTTTGTCGATGATCGCGCGAGGGATGACCTCCCCGGCGCGCCCCCTGGCCAGCCTCGGCACGTGCGCATTGCGCCAGCGCGCGACCTTGAACACGGTCGTCTTATACACGTCCTTTAGCGGGTTATACCCGCCTGCCATGTCGCCGTAGATGGTCGCGTAGCCAACGCTCATTTCACTCTTGTTGCCCGTGGTCAGCAGCATCGGCCCGAACTTGTTGCTGAGCGCCATCAGCGTCACGCCGCGGATGCGCGACTGAACGTTTTCTTCGGTGAGGTCGACCTCGGTATCGGCGAAGCTGCCCGCCAGCATCGCGTCGAACGCGTCCACGGCGGGGGCGATGGAGATGGTCTCATAGGAACAACCGATCGCACGCGCGCAGGCCTCGGCGTCGTCGAGGCTCGCCCGGCTGGTGTAGCGGGAGGGGAGCATGACGCAGCGCACCCGCTCCGGACCCAGCGCGTCGGCGGCGATGGCGGCGACCAGCGCGCTGTCGATACCGCCGGAGAGGCCGAGCAGCACACCCGGAAAGCGGTTACGCTCCACATAGTCGCGCGTGGCGACCAGCATCGCGTGGTAGATATCCGCGGGGTGATCGTCCCACGTCGCGACCTCGCCGCCCTCGCAGTCCCAGCGACCGTCGCTGCGCTGCGACCAGCGCGTGACCCGCTCCGCCTCCTCCCAGTCGGGGAGGCGGTGGCGGGTTTCGCCCGCTCCGTTCAGCACGAAGGAGCAGCCGTCGAACACCAGCTCGTCCTGCCCGCCGACGCGGTTGAGGAAGATCAGCGGCAGCCCGGTGTCGCGCACGCGCGCGGCGAACACCTGGGTCAGGCGGCGGTCGTCCTTGTCGATCTCATACGGGCTGCCGTTGACCGAGATGAGCACCTGCGCCCCCGCGTCGGCGAGGTGCTGGCAGACGGTGGGGAGCCAGCCATCCTCGCAGATCGGCAGGCCGAGCCGCACCCCGCGAAAATCGACCGGATCGGGCAGCGGGCCGGGAACGAACACGCGCTTTTCGTCGAACGTGCCGTAGTTGGGGAGCTCGTGCTTGAGCCGAAGTGCGGCGACCTCGCCGCCATCGAGCAAAGCGACGGCGTTGTGGAGCCCCGCTGCGCTGCGCTGCACGGTGCCGACCAGCATGGCCGGTCCACCGTCGCCCGTCGCCGCGGCGAGCTCCGCCAACTTGGCCTCCGCACGCTCCGCCAGCGCGGGCTTCAGCACCAGATCCTCGGGCGGATAGCCGATCAGCTGCAGCTCGGGATAGACGATCAGGTCGGCGTCGGGGTGCCGCCCGCGCACCGCCAGCATCGCCGCGGCATTGGCGTCGAGATCGCCGACGCTCTGGCTGAGTTGGGCGAGGACGATGCTGAGCGTGCGCGCGGTCATGCCACGCCCGTAACATGATTCGCGGCGCGGGGGAGGGGGCTACTCTCGGGCCTCAACCCGGTGCTCCTTCGAAAGCAGGAGCACGTTGCGTTCGGGGGGTGGCGGCGCGCGCAGCTAATGGTCCGCCCCTCGCCGGAGCACAGGAGTGCGCGCACACGGATGGCGGCGCGCGACCCTCGCGCATTGACGCGGGGCGCTGTGCCGCCACATCTGCGCACGCGATGCCTCGCCTGCCCTCCCTTCAAAGCCAGCGACGATGACGCGCGCCCGGCGAAGTAAGCGCTCTGCCGGGGCGCCGCCTGCTTGGCTGGTGGCGCTAGTGCTGGCGCTGCTGCTGGCGGCGGGGCTGTGGTTCGGCGACCGCTGGCTCAAGGCCAATCCGCAGCACGACCCCCGCGCGCCGCTGTCCATGGCTGACCCGATCGGCTGGGCCACCGCGCGCAAGCTCGCCAAGCTGCGGGAGGAGCCCGCGCAATGCGTCGCTGCGCTGCGCGACGCGGGCATCCGGGTGGAGCTGTTGCCTCCAGCGGGGCGCGGCAATTGCCGCAACGTCGACCGGCTGCGGCTGCCCGACGGGCCGGTCTACAACTTGCGTCTGTCGCCCGCGCCGCCCGCCGCGCGCTGCGTCGTCAACGCGAGCCTGCTGCTGTGGCTCGACCGGCGCGTGCAGGCCGCCGCCTTTCGCCACTTCGGCAAGCCGGTCGTGCGGGTCGAGAATCTCGGCACCGAAAATTGCCGCACCATCGCCGGGACCGGACAGGTCAGCCAGCATGCCACCGGCGCGGCGATCGACATTGCGGGCTTCGTGCTCGCGGGTGGGCAGCGGGTGAGCGTGTTGCGCGACTGGAATAGCGCCGACCCCGCGCGGCGCGCCTTTCTGCGGGAGGCGCGCGACGGCGCGTGCGAGCTGTTCGCAACCTCGCTCTCCCCCGACTACAACCGCGCGCATGCCGACCACCTTCACCTCGATGTCGCGGCGCGCCGCGGATACCGCGTCTGCCGTTGAGGGTGCGGGGCGAGACCGCTAAGGGGCCCGGCAACATCCATCCTCAGCGCGAAAGGGGCACGCGCCCGTGAAGCTCATTGCCGGCAACGCCAACCTCCCGCTCGCGCGCGCCGTCGCCGACTATTGCGAGGTGCCGCTGACCGACAGCAGCGTGCGCCGCTTCGCCGACGAGGAAGTGTTCGTCGAAATCCACGAGAATGTCCGGGGCGAGGACGTGTTCGTGATCCAGCCGACGCATTTCCCGGCGAACGACAATCTGATGGAGCTGCTGATCATCATCGACGCGCTCAAGCGCGCGTCGGCCAAGCGCATCACTGCGGTCGCGCCCTATTTCGGCTATGCCCGGCAGGACCGGAAGCCCGGCCCGCGCACCCCCATTTCCGCCAAGCTGGTCGCGAACCTGATCACCACCGCGGGTGCGGACCGGGTGCTGTCGGTCGACCTCCACGCGGGACAAATCCAGGGCTTTTTCGATATCCCGACCGACAACCTCTACGGCGCGCCGGTGATGAGCGCCGACATCCAGGCGCGCTTCGGCAATGCACCGCTGATGGTCGTGTCGCCCGACGTCGGCGGCGTGGTGCGGGCGCGCGCGCTCGCCAAGCGGCTCGACAACGCGCCGCTCGCCATCGTCGACAAGCGCCGCGAGCGCGCCGGCGAATCGGAGGTGATGAACATCATCGGCGACGTGAAGGGCCGCACCTGCATTCTGATCGACGACATCGTCGATTCGGCGGGCACGCTGTGCAACGCCGCCAAGGCGCTCAAAGACGCGGGCGCGGCGGAGGTCGCGGCCTATTGCACCCACGGCGTGCTGTCCGGGGGAGCGGTGGCGCGGGTCGATGGCAGCGCGCTCAGCGAGCTGGTCATCACCGATTCGATCCAGCCCACCCCCGAAGTGCTCGCTTCCTCGCGCATCCGCACGCTGACCATCGCCCCGCTGCTGGGCGAGGCGATCCGCCGCATCGCTGACGAATCGAGCGTGTCGAGCCTGTTCGATTGATCGCAGCGCTCGCGCCGTCCGCGCTTGCGTCCGGCGTAGCCGCGGCGGCATAGACGGGCGGTGCTGCTGGCGTTTCTCCCGCTGTTGCTGACGGTTGCGCCGGTTCTTGAAGCCGTGCCGCTAGCCCCACGCATGGCGATGGCGATGCTGCCCAAGCGGCGCTACCGGGTGAGCGTTCCCCTCCCCCCGCCCGCCGCCGCCCCGCCGCTGCCGCGGATCGTCGGCCCCGCGGACGACCGGCTGCCGCTGGTGGTGATCGACGCAGGGCATGGCGGCCATGATCCGGGGGCGCTCGCCGATGAGGGCCGCGTCGAGGAAAAGGACGTGACGCTGGCGCTCGCCCGCGCGGCGCGCGACGCGCTCGTGGCGACAGGGCGGTTGCGCGTGGCGCTGACGCGGGGGGATGACCGCTTCCTGGTGCTCGAGGAACGCTATGAGCTCGCGCGGCGGCTCGGCGCGACGCTGTTTGTGTCGGTCCACGCCGATAGCGCGGCCGACCCAGCGGCGAGCGGCGCGGCGATCTTCACCCTCTCCGACACCGCCTCCGACCGGGAGGCCGCGCGGCTGGCGGCGCGGGAGAACCGCGCCGACCACCTCGGCAACGTCGATTTGGGCGGGCGCGACGCTGCGGTGAGGGCGATCCTTCTCGACCTCGCCCAGCGGGAGAGCGGGACGCAGTCGGTCGCCTTTGCCCGCCGCTTCCTGCGCGCCGCCAGCACGCGCGTGCCGATGCGCATCAACCCGCTGCGCTCGGCGGGGTTTGTGGTGCTGAAGGCGCCCGACCAACCGGCCGCGTTGATCGAGGTGGGGTTCCTCTCCAACGCGGAGGACCTCGCCCGGATGACGTCGGTAGAGGGACGCGAGGCATTTGCGGACGCGCTGCGCGATGCCGTGCTCGTCGATGCCGCCGCCCGCCGGCTGGCGCGCTGAGCGGCGGACGCGCGCCCCCCTCTCGCCAGTCGCATATTTCATGCTATCGCCCGCACCCCGAGATGGCTGACATCGACCCCACCCCCGCCCCGTCGGGCGCATCCACTGCGAGCGCGGCCGCGCCTGGCAGCGCCTTTCGCCTGCGCCTGCGCCGCGGGGGTGACGACGATGGCGCGCCGCCGCCGAGGGGCCCGCGCAAGAGCTTCGGCGAGCGCTGGCAGTCCCGGCGCTTTCGCTGGCTGGTCTATGGCCTCGGCGGGCTGCTGCTGTTTGCGCTGCTGGTGTGGGCGTTCCTGATCCGCGGGTTGCCCGACGCCAAGACGCTGGTCGACTACGAACCGCCGCTCCCCACCATCGTGCGCGACGTCACCGGCGCGCCGACGCACAGTTTTGCGCGCGAACGCCGTGTCCAGCTCGAATATGACGAATTCCCGCGCCAGCTGATCCAGGCCTTTCTGGCGGCTGAGGATAAGAGCTTCTTCAGCCACAACGGCGTCGACTTCGCGGGCGTCGCGCAGGCGGTGGTCGATTACGGCTCCAAGGTGGGATCGGGCGAACGCGCGCGCGGAGGGTCGACCATCACCCAGCAGGTGGCGAAGAACGTCCTGCTCGGCGACGAATATTCGATCACGCGCAAACTAAAGGAAATGCTGCTCGCCTTTCGCATCGAAAGCGTGCTGTCGAAGCAGGAAATTCTGGCGCTTTACCTCAATGAAATCCCGCTCGGGCGCCGTTCGTTCGGGGTGCAGGCGGCGGCGCAGGCCTATTTCAACAAGGACGTGCAGGACCTGACCCTGCCCGAGGTCGCCTTCCTCGCGACGCTGCCCAAGGCGCCCGAGACCTATGGCCGCGTCCAGAACGAGCGCGCCGCGCTCAACCGTCGCGCCTATGTCCTCGGGCAGATGGCGGACGAGGGCTACATCACCGCGGCCCAGCAGGCGGCGGCGAACGCTGCGCCGCTCGGCCTTGCCCCCACCCGCGGTTCGCAATTCTCCGAGGCCGGCGGCTATTATATGGAGGAGGTCCGCCGCGAGCTTGTCGAACGCTTCGGCGAGAATGCGGAGAACGGTCCCCACAGCGTTTACGGCGGCGGGCTGTGGGTGCGCACCGCCTATGATCCGCGGCTCCAGCAAGCAGCGGAAACCGCCATGCGCCGCGCGATGCTGCGCTATCACGCGGGGCGCGGCTGGACCGGGCCGGTGGGCCGGATCGAACCCGGACGCGACTGGGCGGCCAAGCTGCGCTCGACCTTCCTCACCATCGACTACGACGATTGGCGCGTGGCGGCGGTGGTGTCGAAGGCCGGAGGCGCGGCGACGATCGGCTTTGCCGACGGCACCACCGGGCGGCTCGGCGCGGGCGATGCGAGCATGGCTGCGCGCGGCGGCGGGAGCGCCTTTTCGCGGATGCGTCCCGGCGACCTGATCCTCGTCAAGCGGATCGCGGGGAACGCCTACAGCCTGCGCACCGCACCCGGCATTTCGGGCGGGTTCGTCGCGCAGAGCCCGACCTCGGGCCGCGTGTTCGCGATGCAGGGCGGGTTCGATTCGAACCTCCAGAGCTTCAACCGCGCGACGCAGGCGCAACGCCAGCCCGGTTCGACGATCAAGCCGTTCGTCTACGCCACCGCGCTCGACAACGGGATGACCCCTGCCTCGATCATCGTCGACGCGCCCTTCTGCGTCGATCAGAGCCGCGAGCTTGGGCGCAAATGTTTCAGCAATTCGGGTGGCGGGGCGGCTGGGCCGCACACGATGCGCTGGGGGCTCGAACAATCGCGCAACCTGATGACCGTGCGCACCGCGAGCACCGTTGGCATGCCGCTGGTCGTTCGCACGTTCCGCAACATGGGCATCGGCAGCTACCCCCCCTACCTCGCCTTCGCGCTGGGCGCGGGGGAGACGACCGTGTCCAAGATGACCAACGCCTATTCGATGCTGGTCAACCAGGGTCGAGAGCTGCGGCCGCATCTGATCGACGTGGTGCAGGATCGCCGCGGACGGGTGATTTTCCCGGCGCAGTGGCGGCCGTGCGAGGGCTGCAACTCGACCGATTGGAACGGCAGCCCGATGCCGCGCTTTGCCCAGACGGGGCGCCAGCTGATGGACCCCGTCACCGCCTATCAGGTGGTGCACATGCTGGAAGGCGTGATCCAGCGCGGTACGGCGACGATGCTGCTCGACCTCGACCGTCCGCTGTTCGGCAAGACGGGGACGACCACCGGGCCGACCGACGTGTGGTTCGTCGGCGGCACCCCGCAATGGGTGGCGGGCGTCTACCTCGGCTACGATCAGCCGCGCCCGCTCGGCGGTTCGGCGTTCGGCGGCACGCTCGCCGCGCCGATCTTCAAGGAATTCGCGCGCGTCGCCACCGTCGGTCAGCCGCGCACGCCATTCATCGCCCCGGCAGGCACGCGCATGGTGCGGATCGAGCGCGGCAGCGGGCAGCGCGTCTACGGCGCCTTCCCCGGCGGCGATGGCGATGCGATAATCTGGGAGGCGTTCAAGGCATCCTCCGAACCGCGCCGCTCGATCCGTCGGGAGGAGGTGCCGCAGGCCGCGGCCGGCGCTCGGCCGGGCCAAACGCGCCGCGCCGCACCGACTCGCCGCACCGCCGAGCGCCCCGCAGCTCGCCCTGCGCAGGATTTCGCCGACCGCGACGGCAGCGGCGGGATTTACTGACCTCGCCCTCGCGTCATCGCGCATGTCAGCTGCCACGCTTGCTTGCGGAGCTATCACGGCGGAGCTAAGGGGCGAACGCCCCCGCGTCGCTGGCGTTGGGGGCAACTCCCCCGGGGCTCTGACGGACTGAACGACGCGCGATGGACGACCGCAACAACACGATCATGGGCTGGGTGCTGGGCGCCGGCATCGTCGCGCTCGGGCTCGGCAGCCTCACCTCCCACATGTGGAAATCGCATACGCCTGAAAAGGCGGGCTTTGCGGTCGAAGGCGCGGGTGCCGGTGGCGGCGCTGCATCGGGACCGGCGATCGAAACGCTGCTCCAGACCGCCGACGCCGCGAAGGGCGAGGCGGTGTTCGCGAAGTGCACCGCGTGCCACACGATCAACGCGGGCGGGGCGAACGGCATTGGGCCCAATCTGCACGGCGTGATGGGTGAAGCGATCGCGCAGGGTCGCGGCGGCTTTGCCTTTTCCGATGCGCTCAAGTCGAAGGGCGGCAGCTGGACCTGGCAGGCGATGAACGAGTGGCTGACCAGCCCGCGCCGCTTCGCCAACGGTACCAAGATGAGCTTTGCGGGCCTGTCGAGCGCCGAAGATCGCGCCAACCTTATGGCTTATCTGAACGCGCAGGGATCGAATCTGCCGCTCCCCGCCGCACCGGCGGCTGACGCGGCGGCGGCTCCGGCCGAGGGTGGCGCGGCGGGCGCAGCGGGCGCTGCCAACGCG
>CAKZIN010000004.1 GCA_936933955.1 uncultured Sphingopyxis sp.
GTCTCGGACAGGTCGGACGAGAGATGAACGCTGACCACCTGCTCATGCGTTTCGAGCAGCTGGCGGTAGCGCGCGGCCAGTGCGGCGGCGGGCGCGGGCGCAGACTCGGCCTGCCCGCCCCGGCGCAGGTGGTCGTACACGGCGTCGGGGTCGATTTCTTCCCAGTCGAGGAAGCTCCGGCCGCCGAGCTGAACCGTCAGCGGTTGAACGTGAATTCCGTACTGACGCGCCGCCTGGGGCGTCAGGTCGCTGGTGGAATCCGTCATGAGGGCAAACATGCTGGAAGCAGTATGAATGAGAGGGGGTTCATCTCCCGTAAATACTTCACAGGGTGGAGGGAGTGGCTGCTGTCCAGGTGGACCTTTCGCCTGTCTGCCGACCTGGAGCGTCTCCAGACAGAACCGCTGTATAGTCTGCGCTCAATGAACAGCCTGCGCTGCATTTCCACGCCTTTTCGCCTGTCCGCCGGGGCCGAGGACGCCCGCCCGGCCACCTCATGAAGATCGCCGTCCTGTGTCACGCCAGCGCGGGCGGCTCCGGCGTGGTCGCCACCGAGCTGGGCCTGGAGGTGGCCGCGGCCGGGCACGAGGTGCATTTCGTCGGGGCGGCGCAACCGTTCCGGCTCTCCGGGTACGGCGGGATGCACGGGCCGTACTTTCACCAAGTGGGGGGCTTCGCCTACGCGCTGTTCGACCAGCCATATCCGGAACTTGCGGCGGCCAACACGCTGACCGAGGTGATTCTGGAACACGGCGTGGAACTGACGCACGCGCACTACGCCATTCCGCACGCTTCGGCGGGGCTACACGCCAGGAGCATCACCGGAAAGACGCGCGTCATGACCACGCTGCACGGCACCGACGTGACGCTGGTCGGCGCGGAACCGGCCTTCCGGCACACCACCGGGCACGCCATCGAGCGCAGCGACCATGTGACGGCCGTTTCGCAGTTTCTGGCCGACCAGACGCGCGAAGTGTTCGGCACCGAGCGCGAGATCGAGGTGATCTACAACTTCGTGGACAGCGAGCGCTTCACGCGCATCACGGACGCGGGGGTCCGTGCCCGCTTCGCGCATCCGGACGAGGCGCTGATCGTGCATGTCAGCAACTTCCGTCCGGTCAAGCGCGTGCAGGACGTGGTCGAAGTCTTCGCGCGGGTGTCGAGCGAAATCCCGGCCCGCCTGCTGATGGTGGGCGACGGCGATCTGTTCGACGCGATGTCGCGCCGCGCCGGCCCAACCATCGAGTTGGTGCGGCGGATGCCTTTCGATCGACTACGCACAGCCTACGCCGAAGCGCGAGGGCTGATTTTCACGGCGGAGGAGGATTTCGGCATCGTGCCGGTCGAGGCGATGGCGTCTGGCCGCCCGGTACTCGCCTACGCTCGGGGCGGCGCGCTCGATACGGTGGTGCCCGGCGTCAGCGGACAGTTTTTCGGCGAGCAAAGCGCGCAGTCGCTGGCTGACAGCCTTGAGGCATTCGAACACTGGCTTCCCGACTTCGATCCAGAAGGCGCAGTTGCCCACGCTCGCAATTTCCGGCCCGAATTGTTCGACCGCCGCCTTCTCGATGTCTTGTTGAGGACGTGATCGCGATGGGCCCGACACGGATCGTCATCAACGGCCGTTTCCTCACTCAGGGTATTACCGGCGTCCAACGCTATCAGCACGAGCTGCTCCATGCGTTCGACCATATCGCGGCGCAGCGCGATGATCTGCAGTTCGAACTCGTCGCTCCGCGCGGAAATTACCCGCGACCGCCGCTTGAGCGGATTGGATTTCGTCAACATGGGCGTCTGACCGGCCATGCCTGGGAGCAGCTCGAACTCCCGCGAGTCGCAAAGGGTGCGGTGCTGTTTTGTGGTGGCAACAGCGCGCCCCTCGCCACCGCGCTTTCCGGCAACAAGCTTGTCGTTACGGTCCACGACCTTTCGTATCGCTATTTCCCCGAAGCATATTCCGCGGCCTATCGCTGGTGGTATGAAGCGATTACGCCAGTTCTGATGCGGCGGGCAGACGCGATCGTCACCGTTTCGAACAGCGAAAAGAGCTCAATGCTGTATCTCTACCCGGACAGCGTCGACCGCTTGCACGCCGTCCAAAACGGTGGTCTGCCGATTACGCATGCCGGCCCATTGCCCGAGACAGAAATCGAAGGCGAATACCTGCTGTACGTCGGCAGCTTGAGCAGACGGAAGAACTTTCCGAACCTGCTGCGGGCGGCGATCAGGCTGGTAAGCCACCGCGACCTCAAATTCGTTTTCGTTGGAGGTACCGATGCCGCGCTGGAGGCGGTGGAGGTCGATGTGCCCCGCGCGATCCGTGATCGGATCGTCATGCTCGGCCAGGTCAACGACACGCAGCGCCTGATCGGCCTCTACAGCGGAGCACGCGCATTCGTGTTTCCGTCGAGTTACGAAGCTTCGCCGCTTCCGCCGATCGAAGCGATGGCCTGCGGATTGCCAGTGATTTGCAGCGACATTCCTTCGTTGCGCGAACGCTGCGGAGAAGCGGCGCATTACTGCGACGCCAACGACGTCGAAGGCATACAGCGGGCGGTCGAGCTGGTGCTCGACGACAAACAGCTGGCCGACGATTTGCGAAATAGAGGCTTCGTTCAAGCAGCGCAGTTCGACTGGCTGAACTGCGCGACGAAAACTTTGAAGATAATCGAGCAAGTAGCGTCCTGATTATATGTCTCGTATCCTTACCGTTGCATCTTTGTTTTATCCATTCGAAATGGGCGGCGCTGAACATAGCGCTCGCAATTTAGCGAATTGGCTGGTCTCACAAGAGAACGAGGTTGCGGTACTCACCACTGCGCCTAGCCCCGCCGACGCGCTCTGGGGCGAGGTCGCCGACGGCCTCAAGCTTTATCGAGTTTTCATGCCGCGCCCCTACACTGTGTTCGATCGGTCCGATAAATCCGCGCTGCAAAAACTTCGTTGGCATCTGAGCGATCATTTTTCACGCTTCAACCGCCGCCTCGCCCGGCGCGTAATCGGGATCGAAGAGCGGGTTGTACTCATAGGCATAGCCATGCGGCCAGCGGTTCACCGTCAGCCCCAGGATGTCGCGCGCCGCATCGAACCCGCCGGCGCCGAGCATGCGCTGCAACTGGTCACGCAGCGTGCGTTCGTAGGTCTCGAAGGGCGTGGCCAGCAACTCAGCCCGGCCGGCGCGGTGCTGCGCCCGCTCGTCCAGCCCAGGCAGGGTCGGCGCGCGGGAGAGGAACAGCAGCACCGGATCGCCCGGACCGCGCAGGCTGTCG
>CAKZIN010000005.1 GCA_936933955.1 uncultured Sphingopyxis sp.
GCTGGCGAGCTTTGCCGCGGTCGCGACGTTGGCTGTGTTCTGGCTGGCATCGCCGCCCGCCGCCGCGCTGGTCGCGGGCGCGAGTGCGCTGGCGCTCCTGCGGCTGAGCGCGCGGGTGCTCGCCTACCGCATCCACGCCAAGCGCACCGCCGACATGATGCTGAGCATCGCCGCCGCCGCACTCCTGCTCGCCGCGTTCACCGCGCCGCCGCTGGCGCCGCTGCTGCTGATCGTCGCGGGCTGGCGGCTCTACCGGCGGTCCGCCGACGCGACCTGGTGGCTGGCGTGATCGAGCTCGTCGGCATCAGCGTCGAGCGCGGCGGGCGGCGCGTGATCGACGCCATCGACCTCCGCATCCCGCCCGCGCGCTGGTTCGGGGTGATCGGCGCCAACGGGTCGGGCAAGACCAGCCTGCTGCGCGCGCTCGGCGGTCGGCTGGCGTTCGCGGGGGGCGAATGCCGCATCGAGGGCGAGGCGTGCGCGCACGACCGCCACGCTCGCGCCACCCGCTTCGGCTTCGCACCCCCGCCCGAGCGCCTCCCCGAAGCGATTCGCGTGCGCGACATCCTCGCGCTGGTCGGCGGCGACGTCGATGGCGCACGCGAGCGCGGCGGCGCCATTTTCGCAGCGCTGGGGGTGGAGCCGCTGCTCGACCGCTGGATCGGCGACTGTTCGGCGGGAATGCGCCAGCGAGTCGCGATCGCGCTGGCCTTTGCGGAGGGACGGCGCGCGGTGATCCTCGACGAACCGTTCAACTGGCTCGACCCGGTCGCCGCCTACGACCTGCGCATGGCGCTTCGCGGGGCGGTCGCGGGCGGGCTGACGCTGATCACCGCGCTGCACGACCTCGGCACGCTGGCGAGCGCCTGCGATGAGGGCGTCATGCTCGCCAACGGGCGCGTGGCGATGCGCTTGGATGGCGCGGCGATGGCCGAAGCGGCGCGCGACCCGCAAGGCTTCGAGCGCCGCACGATCGACCTGTTGCGAGAATAGCGTGGTCAGCTCGCGGCCACTACGTGCTCTTGGGAGGGCCGGAGCGTTGGCCGTAAGAAACCAATGTGCTCCTGCGAAAGCAGGAGCCTAGGGCCGCATAGCGCGGCGCGGGATTGCCCTGGGCTCCTGCTTTCGCAGGAGCACGACGGCGCACAAACGCCCCCGCTCCGGCCTTTGCCGGAGCATAGGGCGCTACGCCTCGATGCGTCCGCGCGTGCGGGCGTCGATGACCGTGGCGGCAGCGGTGTCGTTGGTGACGTTGCCGAGCGTGCGGATGATGTCGGGAAGCGTCTCCACCCCCACCAGCAGCGCGAGCGGCGCGACCGGCACCCCCATCGCCACCGCGATCGGGGCGATCGAGGAAAAGAAGCTGATCGTGCCGGGCAGGCTCACCGCGCCGAGCGTAGTCGTTGCCGCGACCGCGACCCCGATCGCCAGCGTCGCGGGGGTCAGCTGCACCCCGGTGAGATAGGCGATGTAGATCGCCACCGCGAGGTTCATCGCCGGGCCGGTCGAGCGGAACAGCGCCACCGCCAGCGGCAGCGTCACCTCGCTCACCGCCGGGCGCACGCCGAGCACGGTCGCGCCCTCGACCATCGCGGGGAGCGAGGCGAGCGAGCTTTGCGTCGAAAATGCAACCGCCTGCGCGGGCAGCACCGCGCGCGCAAACGCGCCGAGCGGCCGCCGTCCGAGCAGCACCGCAATGGGGTAGCCGAGCGCCCACACCAGCACGCCGACGCTCGACACGACCAGAATATAGTGGAGGTAGACGCCGATCGCCGCGGGTCCGACCGCCACCGCGGTGACGAAGGCGAGTGCGAACACGCCCACCGGCGCCAGTCGCAGCACCCAGCCGATCATCACCAGCATCGCCTCCGCTAGCGCGGCGAACAGCCCCGCCAGCCGGTCGCGGTTGCCGGGCTCGAGCCGGGTGATGGCGAGCGCGAAGACGCCGGTGAAGACGATCAGCGGTAGAATGTCGGTCTCCGCAGCGGAGGTGATCGGGTTGGTCGGGACCATCTTTTTGATGATCTCGGTAAAGGGCGGCACCTCCCCGACGTTCGCTCCGGCGAGCCCTGCAGCGAGTGCGGAGCGGGCGGCTTCGGGCACCGGAAACCAGCTCAGCAGAAGCGGGGTGACCAGCGCAGCGATGATCGCGCCGGTCCACAGCACGGCAAAGAACAGCGCGATCGACGCGCCGGCGACGCGGCCTGCGCGCGCCGCCGCGACCGACTGGACGATGCCGGTGATGAGCATCGCCACCACCAGCGGGACGATCGTCATCTGCAGCGCGCGCAGCCACAGCGTGCCAATCACGTCGAGCACCGGCTTCAGCTGTTCGGCGAGACGCGGGGCGTAGCCGCCGAGCAGGATGCCGAGCAGCACCCCCGCGACCAGTCCGCCGAATATCGCGAGCGGGGAGATGCGGGTTAGCGCCTGCATCGGCCGCGGGACGCTCCCATCTGCGGGAATGCCCTCGGGCGGGGGGGGCGGCGGGGCGGGCGGCGTGGAAATACTGTTCACGCGCGCAGTTGTGACGAGGCCCCGCCCCCCGCGCAAGCGGAGAGACGGGGCCCCTTCAACGCAATCATGTGGCGCGGTTTAGAAGGCGCCCGGGTTCTCCCGCGCTGCGGTCGACGGACGTTCGCCGCGCAGGTTGTTGATAAGCTCGCTGCCGCCGTAGCTCTGACGCGTCGACAGCGTGCCGACACCGGCGTCCGCGATCGGCGTGCAGGCGCGCCCGGCGAGGAAGTCGAGCGCGGTGCGCAGCGACGATTCGCGCGGATCGCCCAGCGGGTAGGTGATGTCGTCGCTGGCGCGGCAGCTGTTGGGCACCTTGCCCGCGAGCCCGTTGTAGTAATCGCGCTGCCCCGCGGAATTCTCCGTCGCAAAGGCGATCACGCGCATACGGTCGTCGCACGCCGCCCGGTCGAGCGCGATCTGGCCGACGGGCTTGCCGTAGGTGTTGCCCCCGACCAGTGCCATATTGTTGCCGAGGTAGGGGATCTGCGAGTTGATGACGAGCTCCGACGCCGACGCCGTGCCGCCAAAGCCGATGAACGCCACCCGCGTCGGGCTGATCGATTCGGCCTGCGGACGGAAGTAGCGCGTGCTGTTGTTGCTCGCCTTTTCGGGGCGGAACACGGTGCGGCTCAGCACGTCGTTGGTCGAACGATTGCCGCCGAGCAGGTCGCCCATCAGGTCGCCGATCCGCACCAGCCCGCCACCATTGTAGCGGAAGTCGATGACGACCTGCGTGATGCCCTGCGCGCGGAAGTTGGCGAACGCCTGACGCAGCGGAGTCTCCGCATTGTCGATAAAGGTGCGCAGGTTGATGTAACCGACCCGGGTGCCGTTGTTGTCGATCACCTTGGCGCCATAGCGCGGCGAGACCGCCTGCAGCGTGTAGTCCGCCTTGGCGACGCTCACTTCGCGCGTGGTGCCGTTGGGATCGCGTACGCGCAGCACGCGGGTCACGCCGACATCGCTCGGCCCGAGCGCGTTGGTGACGCCTGCGGTGCCCTCAGCGGCGATGATGTCGCTGACGTTGCGGAGATTGCCTGCGCTGGTGCCGATGGCGAGGATCTCCGTCCCGCGGTCGATCCCGGCGTTGAGCGCGGGTGCGCCCTCGAACGCTTCCGCCACGAACATGCGGCGCGCGGTGGTGTCGTAGGTGAAGCGCACCCCGAAGCCCGCGGTCGAGCCGCTGTTATAGTAGGCGTTCTCCTCGGCGATCGAGGTGATGTAGGTGAAGTAGCGGTCCTTGCCCTGCGCGCGCGCCGGAGCGACCAGCGCGTCGATATATTCCTGAACCGTCGCATAGCTCGCCGGATTGACGTTGGCGGCAAGGTCCTGCGGCGCGAACAGCCACCATTCCTGGATCGCCGAGAGCGCGAACTGCTTGCGCTCGGAAAGCGAGCAGCCCGAGGTCGGCGGCGGGGTCGGGGTGGAGGGCGGCGTGGGCGTCGGGGTGACCTGAACCGGCGGCGCGACCCCGCCCGTGTTCGACCCGCCGCAACCAGAGAGAATCATCGCAACGGCGGAAACGCCGGTCACCAAAGCCTTTCGCATCACCCGTCCCTTTGTCCTGTCCCGCGCCTTGCGCACGGCTCTGGGGCGGGAGACTAACGCGGCGAATCTGGCGCGTCACTGAACAAAAGTGAACGTTGGTGCGATTCTTGCGACGTGCTGTTGCGCAAGAGCCGCACGTCGCACGGGACCGCCTCGACATTTTCGCGCGCTGGCAGGGCTGGACAAGCGCGCCGCCCCCTCCTTATAGGCGCCACTCCAACGCGCGCCGGTGCCACAGGCCCGGCGATCGCGCGAGCGCCCAGGTAGCTCAGTTGGTAGAGCATGCGACTGAAAATCGCAGTGTCGGCGGTTCGATCCCGTCCCTGGGCACCACCTTTCCATAGCCAAGACGATCCGCTGGCGGTCAGGCGTGACCCGCTGCGTTTCGATAGAGCGGCGATGGGTCCTGGAGCACACCCCTGCACACACTCCACGTCGGCCCGGACTTGATCCGGGCTTGGGCTTCCCCTTGCCGACGTCGAAGATAGCCCGGCCCCGGATCAAGTCCGGGGCGACGAAGGCTGGGGGTGCGACGGTGGTCGTCTAGCCATCGTTCGGTTCGTCCTCCGCACCCGCCGCCTCGCCCGGGACGCGGTAATCCTCGCCGAACCAGGCGAGGAGGTCGCGGTCGCGGCAGCCGCGCGAGCAGAAGGGGCGGAACTCCATCACCGCCGTCTTGCCGCACACCGGGCAGGGGCGCGGCGGGCGCGCGGCGGCGGGGGGAGCGGGCGCATCAGTGGACATCGCCGCCCCCTATCCCGCGCGCGGCGTCCGCCTGCAAGCGCACCGCCCGCCCGAGCCCCCGCGCCAGCTCCGCCGGCAACGCCGGTCGCGCCTCGATCCACGCGACCTCCGCGGGCGAGGCGAGCAGCGTCACCGCGCTCGTTCCACCGGCACGCTGCGCGCGGCGCAGCAACGCCAGCGCCGCGCTCTCCACCCCGGCAAAGCGCGCGCGTTCGATCAGCGAGGGCGCCAGCCGGGGCGCGATGAGGTGGAGGAGCCCGCCTTCGTGCGCGCGCACCGCGCTGTAGTGGCCGGGCGCGGCGGCCTCCACCGCCGCCTCGATCGCGCGGCGGTCGGCGCGCGTTACGCTGGCGGGGAGGTCGACCACCAT
>CAKZIN010000006.1 GCA_936933955.1 uncultured Sphingopyxis sp.
CGCGCGGTGAAGCCCGCCTTGGCCAGCCGCCGCACGATCCGCCGCGCCAGCCGCGCCTCGCCCCCGAACAGATGCGCGACGCCGGAGAGGTCGATGGTGAGGCCGTCGCCATCGACCTGCACCCACGGCGACCAGCGCAGCGCGGCATGCACCGCTAGCCGCTGGAGCAAGGCGGCGTCGGCGGCCTCGTCATGCGGTTCGACCACCAGCCCCGGCACGAACGCGCGCGCCTGCGTCACCGCCATGTCGGGATGCAGCCCCAGCGCCTGCGCGCGCGGGCAGGCGGCGACGATCAGCTGCCGCTGCCCGACCGCCCGCGCCAGCACCAGCGGCGCGTCCGTGTCTTCGCCGGGTGCGGGCGGGGTCGCCTCTGCCTGTGCAGCGGGATCGTGCGCCGCGGGGAAGGGCACCGCTTCGGGGTTTTTTGGGCCCGCATGGGTGAAGCGGCGGCCCGGCCCGCGCAGCCGCGGCTCGCAGCGTTCGGGCATTGGCGCGGCGGCATAGGCGGCCTGATGCGCGGGGCTGGCCGACGGTGGCGCGGGCGCCAGCGCACCGCCTTCATCGCTGCGCATCGCTCGAAATGGCACGGCGGCGGCATGCGAGCTGCGCCCGAGCTCACGCATCGCGGGGCGCTGGTGAGCGGGCATCGCCGCGATCTTCTCGGCGAGCGCGCTGCGCCCATCCTCCCCGTGCCAGGGAGGGGGATCGCCGCCGCAGGCGGGGGTGGAGGGGTTTGGCAGACGTGCTTCACCACTGGTGGGCGACCACCGCGAACGCTTGCCCACCCCTCCACCATCCTGCGGATGGTCCCCCTCCCCGTGATTCCGAGATCGAGCCCTTTCCGCGCGCGGCCCTCCACCATCCTGCGGATGGTCCCCCTCCCCGTGCCGGGGAGGATTGGGTAAGGCGAGGACGCTTGCCGCAGTGAACGCTTTCCCCGCCGCGGGGCGGTCGAGCAGGCACAGCCCGGCGTCGCGATAACGCTGGCCTTCATGCGTTTGCGCCGCGGCGGTGGCGTCGAGGTGCGCGGCGCTCCTTCCACCCGCTCGCGCTTCGTGCGCGGCTTGTGCCCGCGCGCGGCGGGCTTCGGGGGTGAGCGGCTGTTTGTGGCGATCCTCGCGCTTGGCGAGTTTCGCAGCCTCCTCCTCGGCGAGCGTCAGGCGGCGGCGCGGCGGGGCTTCGTGGCGCGAGCTTGCCTGCACCTGCGCACGACGCGCCTCGATCTTTGCCTGCAGCGCAGCACGTGCTTCCTCACGCCCGGCGAGGCCGAATGGGCCGTCTTCGCGCGCAGCGCGTGGCGCAGGGGGCGCTTCTTCACGCGCCCAGCGCGCGCCGGGGCGCCAGCCGCCATCGCTGGCTAGGCTCGGCGGCGCCTCTTCCGCCTCGTCGGGCAGCGGCGGCGCGGGCGGGGGCGAGTCGTCAGGCCGCGCGGAGCGACCGGACGCGCGCCGTTCGCGCTGCAGTCGCTCGATCGCGAGCTGCGGCAGGAACAGCGATGCGACCCGTTTCATCGCAAGCCTCCACCACCAGGGAAAAGGGGTCGCCGCCGCGCAGCCGCACGCAATCGACCTGCCACCGCGCCCGCGCCACCCCCATCACGGGCAGCCGCTCCGATCGTGCCGGAGCAATGCGCCAGCGGCTCGCCGCCGCCGAGGGCAGCGCGAGCGGGTCCGCGCCACAGCGCCGCCAGCGTTTCAGCAGCAGCACCGGAATCCCCGCCGCGCGCGCCGCGAGGTGCAGCCGCCGCGTCGCCACCATCGGGGCAGCGCGCACCTCCACCACCACCGCCGCCACCGATCCGTCGTTGAGCGCGTCCTCCGCCAGCGCCAGGCGGCAGGCGTCGTCGCCCCCTTCGGCGCACAGCAGCCGTGAGGGCGGCAGCCCCGCCTGCGCGAGGCCGGGGGCGTAGAGGTCGGGCTGCGCCAGCGCCCACAGCACCGGGCGAGGGTGGAGCGCTGCGGCATCATGGTGCGCGCGCGCCGCGATCCCGGCGGCGAACAAGCTGGCTGCGGCATCATCGGCAAGCGCTGGCGAAGGCGCGGCGACTTCGTGCAGTGCACCCAGCGCAAGCCCACCGCCGAGCCGGTCGTCGATCGCCGCGATACCGAAGGGAAGGCGGCGAGTCGCACCCGATTCGCCTTCGCCCCGCGCCTCGATCGCCCGCGTGACGGCGCGCAACTCCGTCAGATTCGACGGCGCACCGGGCGTGGCGATAGACGCTGGAAGGGGCGAGTCGGCGAGCATGACGTTCGCCTTATGTTCTTATCGAACGCGGCGCAGGTCAACCGTGCGACTCGCAAGCGAAGGCTCAGGTGCGACGGCGCATCTGGCACACGCCAAAGAAAAAGCGCGCGAGACCAGGGCCTCGCGCGCTATCCTGTTCCTACCGACGAGCGGGCGTCAGGCGGTCGCCTGCGCTCCCTGCGGCAGCGCGGCCTTGGCCTGCGCGATGACGGCGGTGAACGCCGCGCCTTCGTTCATGGCGAGGTCGGCCATGATCTTGCGATCGAGGCTGATCCCGGCGAGCTTCGCGCCGTGCATGAACTGCGAATAGGTCAGGCCTTCCGCGCGGACCGCCGCGTTGATGCGCTGGATCCACAGCGCGCGGAAGTTGCGCTTCTTGGCCTTGCGGTCGCGATAGGCGTACTGGCCGGCCTTTTCGACCGCCTGCCGCGCGACGCGGATGGTGTTCTTGCGCCGGCCATAATAGCCCTTCGCCTGAGCGAGGATATTATTGTGCTTGGCGCGGGTGGTGGTGCCCCGTTTGACGCGTGCCATGTCTCAGCGCTCCCTTACTTGAGGCCGTAGGGCGCCCACAGGCGCACGTGGGCCACATCCGAATCGCTGAGCACGCTGGTGCCGCGGTTGGTGCGGATGTACTTGGCATTGTGGCTGATCAGGCGGTGGCGCTTGCCGGCGACGCCGTGCTTCACCTTGCCGGTGGCGGTGAACTTGAAGCGTTTTTTGACGCCGCTCTTGGTCTTGAGCTTGGGCATTTTCGTCCTTTCCGTTGCGACGTTCCTCAACCCGCCGTGGCAGCCCTGATGGCCAGGCGGGCGTCGATGGAACGTGTCGTGAAGCCGCGCCCCCTAGCGCAAGCGCGCTGCCTGCGCAACCAACGCCCCGTTGCAGCGCAGCAACAGCGACGCCGCACCATCCGAACTTTGATCGAAATCAAAGATTTCCGCCACTTCTGGCATAGCGCGCCAGCACCAACCCAGTTTCAGGAGGTTCAGGTGACACGGTATGCAAAGGCGCTGCTCGCGCTCTCCATCATGGGCGCAGGCAGTGCGGCGCAGGCGGAACAGGGCGACGTGCTGGTGCGCGCACGCGCGATCATGGTTGCGCCCAACGAAAGTTCGAACGGGGTCAACCCCGCCTTCCCGACCGATCGCCTGAAGGTGAGCGACACGGTGACGCCCGAAGTCGACGTGACCTACATGATCACCGACAACATCGGCGCTGAGCTGATCGCCGCGACCACGCGCCACAGCATTTCCGGCGTGGGCGCGACTGCGCCGCTCGGCAAGCTCGCCGAAACCTCGGTGCTGCCGCCGACTCTGACGCTGCAATATCACCTCGCCCCGCAGGCGAGCGTGCGCCCCTATGTCGGCGCCGGCATCAACTACACCATCTTCTACAATGAGGATGCGACGAGCGCGCTGCAGGGCGCGGTCGGCACCACTCGCGTTGGGCTGTCCGACAGCGTGGGCTGGGCTGCGCAGGCGGGGGTCGATTTCGACATCGGCCGCAAACTGTTCCTCAACCTCGACGTCAAATATATCGACATTCGCACCACCGCGACGCTGACCACCGCGGGCGCCGGTGTGCAGACCAGCCGCGTGCGACTGTCGCCGTTCGTGTTCGGAGCGGGAATCGGCACGCGCTTCTGACGCGTCGTCCGACACTACCGTCCCGACTTGGCAAGGCGCGCCACCCGCCTCCCGGCGCGCCTTGCCATTGTCGAGAGCCGAGCGCTTTCAAGCGACTTGCGGTGTCCCGGGCAGCGTCTCCGCCGCTCGCCGCGCAGGCGCTTCCCAGACGATCATCAGCAAGCCGCTGATGATGAACAGAGCAAAGCCCGACAGCATCCAGGGATGGATGTACCAGTGCTGGCCCCACTCAAACGTGCCGGCCATGATCTTCTTCCAGCTGTTGAAGTGCTGTGTCGCGGCGACCACCAGGCCAAGCGCGCCCAGCACTGTGCCAAGCATGCGCCCGATCCAGTGCCGCCACAGCGGCGTCAGCAACATTATGCCGAGCAGTCCGATGACTGTCCGCTGTGTGCGGCAATATGGGCATTCGTACACCAGACCAGTGAGGTCGCTCGCCCAGGTGAGAATGCTGAGCATAATCGCGGCCAACGCGAGCCAGCGCCGGTTCCGCCACAGAAAGTCGTCTGCCAACAGCGATTGCATATCCTCTCCCCCATCTTCAAGGTTATGATATAACATTGATTGGTGGGCGAGTTCGAGTCAACCGCCCCGGGGGCCGCACGCCCGCTTGCCAGCGCAGCTGCGCACCATAAGCTCTGATCTCGCGCCGCCTTTTGCGGTGCGAAGCGACACAGGAGCTCTGGCATGGCGACAGGTTTTCGCAAAGGCACGCGTGTGCGCTGGTCCAGCCATGGCGGTACCGCGTACGGCAAGATCGTGCGCAAGATCACCGAACCGATGGATATCAAGGGCCATCACGTCGCCGCAACCGAAGATGAGCCGCAGTGGCTGGTCGAAACCGATGACGGTAAACAGGCCGCGCACCGCCCCGACACGCTGGAACGCGACGACTGACCCGGCGCGTCAGTGGTGGTGGCAGGCCAACGCTTCGAGCACATCCTCGAGCCGGGCCGGATCTCCCAGCGCGATGACGTCTCCCGCGCTCGCGGCATGGAGTGGTTCGCCCGCCCAGTCGCACATCAGCCCGCCCGCGCCCCCCCCCCCCGGCGTCAGCGCGGCGAGGTCGTGCAGCTTTAGCCCCGCCTCTACCACCATATCGAGCTGCCCCATGCTGAGCAGCGCGTAATTGTACGCATCGCCGCCATAGACGATGCGCGGTGTTGCGACCTTGCCCGCCAGGCTGAGGAAATGCTCGCCTTCATGCGCGGAGAACAGGTGCGGACTGGTCGTCGCCAGCATGGCAGACGATAGTTCACGGCAAGTCCGGGTGCGCACGTTACGCCCGTTGAGCGTCGTCGCCTGCCCGCTCGCGCCGAGCCAGCGTTCGCCCAGCACCGGCTGATCGATCAGCCCCAGCACCGGAAAGCCATCCACCATCAGCGCGATCAACGTCGTGAAGATCGGTCTCCCGGCCATGAAGCTGACCGTCCCGTCGATCGGATCGAGCACCCACTGCCGCGATGCGCCTTCGCGCGCCACGCCATATTCCTCGCCGATGATCCCGTCGTCGCCACGCTCGGCATCGAGGATCGCGCGCATCGCCGCCTCCGCCGCGCGATCGGCGCGGGTGACGGGGGATGCGTCGCCCTTGTCCTCATCGCCCAGATCGTCCGAGCGATAGAACGGCAGGATCGCCCCACGCGCTGCATCGGCGAGGCGGTAAGCGAGTGCGATATCGGCATCGAGCGAGCGAAGCGGGCTGCGAGTCATGCCGCGCGCGCTAAAGCTGCTTCGCGTCACCCGCAATGAAGAGCTGTGAGGTCTAAGCTCAAGCCAGCCACGCATCGATCGCCGCCCAGCCGTGCGCGCCGTGGCGGCGGAGGGTGCGGAACCGTCCGAAGGTCATCCCTCCCAGTGCAATCGCCCGCGCGGAGCCACACCGCGCAGCGAGCCGCGCGAACCCTCTCGTCCCCAGCGCGGCTGCGCCGGCGTGGGAGCGGGTCACGCCGACGGGTGAGATGAGCAGTGCGCGCGCGCCGCGGCGCTTCGCCAGCGTAAGCTCGCGGGCGTTGTGCACCGATGCGCTGACCAGTATCGCAGTCGGCTTCCGTCCAAGGCGGCCGCGTCGAGTGAGGTGGCGGCCATCCTCGCCGATCCGCTCCTCGCTCCACAGCAGCCGATGCCCTCGCGCCCGCGCAGCATGGTGGAGCGTGCGCCACGCGCGGCGTTGCGCTTCTGTCATCGCGCGTGGGCGCACCACCACCGCCGAACGCGGCGGCAGCGCGGCCAGTGCGCGGGTCAGTCCCTTGGCGCCCGCACCCGCCTCCTCCAGCCGCGCGTCGAGCATCAGCCAACAGCGTGGCACGAACGGCTCCGTGCGGCGCGGTCGGCCGGGGCGATCGGGGGGCTGGCGGGCGAGCACGCCGCGCCTATAGCGCAGTCGCATGCATCATGCGCAGCCCCTCTCCCCGCAACCCGCCGCCGCCGCGACCCCGGCAGAGCGGCTCACGGTCATCCGCGACGGGATCGCCAAGGCGGCCGCCGACGCGCGACGCGACCCTGCCGCTGTGACGCTGATCGCCGTCTCCAAAACGCGCACAGCGGGGGAAATCGCGCCGCTGATCGCCGCAGGGCAGCGCCATTTCGGCGAGAATCGCGTGCAGGAGGCGCAGGCCAAATGGCCTGAGCTGCGCGCCGCGCATGGCGACCTGCGTTTACACCTCGTCGGGCAGCTGCAGAGCAACAAGGCCGACGACGCGGTCGCGCTGTTCGATACGATTCACAGCGTCGATCGCCCGCGGCTGGTCGATGCGCTCGCTCGCGCGGTGCAGCGTCACGCCCGCACGCCGCAACTGTTCGTGCAGGTCGACCTCGCCGGAGAGCGCTACGGTGGTGGCGGGGAACGCGGCGGTTGCGCGCTGGCCGACCTCCCCGCACTGCTCACCCAGGCGCGCGACGCGGGCCTTGCGGTGGAGGGGCTGATGACTGTCCCCCCGCTTGATCGCAGCCCCGGACCATGGTTCGCGCTGCTGGCAGAGATCGCCGCCCGCCACGCTATTGCCGGGCTGAGCATGGGCATGACCGCCGACTATGCCACCGCCGTTCGCCTCGGCGCGACGCACGTGCGCGTTGGCACGGCGCTGTTCGGGGAGCGCGCTGCGATGGACCGCCCGACCGGGCCCTGACGCGACGCGGTAGCGGGCGCAAAAAAAATGGGGCGCTCCGCTTGCCCTCGGAGCGCCCCCTCGCGTTCGGCAGGTCCTGCCGGTTGGCTGATCAGAAGCGCGTGCGGAACGTCGCGCCGTAGGTCCGCGGTTCGGCGAGATACTGAGAGAACAGCTGGCGCCCGCCGGGATACTGCGGATCGACGAACGGCGGCGTCGACGCACCCGCCTGGAACGGCGAGTTGAAGGCCACCTGCGCATAGTTCTGATTGAGCAGGTTCTGCGCCCACAGCTCCAGCGCCCAGCGCTCATCACGCCCGCGGATGCCGACGCGCGCGTTGACGATGGCGTAGCCGTCCTGCGCCTTTTGCGGGAACAGGTCGGAGCCGGTGTTGAAGTCGCCGGTGAGGCGGGTGTCGACGTAGAACAGCGCGCTCAATCCGCTGTCGCCCAGCCGCGGGGTCCACGCGACGCTTGACGTCACGACCCACTCCGGCGCGTTCGACATGCGGTTGCCCGGCAGTACGCGCAGCGCCGGGTCGAGCGGACCGCCGCTGCTCGATCCGACCAGGTTTTCGCGGTAGCGCGTGTCCGAATAGGTCGCGCCAAAGCCGATGCGCAGGTCGCGCGTCGGGCTGAGGCTCGCCTCCAGCTCCACGCCCTGCGAGCGCACGCCCCAGCCGACGTTGTCCGCCGCGCACGTGCCGCTGGTGAGCGCCGGGTTGGGGTTGGTCGCGGTCGGCGCGACATAGTTGGGCGCGCCAGGCAGGATGCTCTGGTCGCGATCCGCGCCGCCGAGGGCGGTGGAGCAACCGTTGATCGACTGCACCAGGAAGACGGTGCCGTTGAACGTGTTGAGCTGGAAGTTCGAAAACTCCTGCCGAAATGCGGCGATGCTCACCGAAAATTCGCGCGTGCCGTATTTCGCGCCGATCTCGAACGCGTTCACCAGCTCAGGGTCGAACTGGAGGCTGCCTGCCAGCGCCTGCGCTCCGCCGAGCGATGCGAAAGTCGGGATCGGTGCCTTGAGCGCCGAGCGGTCGAGGTTGAACCCGCCCGCCTTATATCCGCGCGAATAGCTGGCGTAGAGCAGCAGGTCGTCGTTGGGCCGGTAGGAGGCGATCGCCGTCCCGGTCAGCTGGCTTTCGCTACGCTCGCCGTTGATGGTGACGCCGTTGAGCTCGGAGGTCGAATTGCCCTGGCAGGTCAGCCCGATCAGCGCGCCCGCGGTGCCCGCAAGCGGGGTGGTGAGCAGCCCAGACAGCGCCGCCTGCTGGGCAACGCACGCGGTGTTGTCGTTGCCGAACAGCGCGTTCATCCGCTTGCGCTCGTTGGTGTAGCGCAGGCCCAGCGTGATATCGAACTGGTCGGAGAAGCGGATGATATTGTGCGTGAACAGCGCGAAGTTGCGGCTGTTCTGGCGGTAGTCGTCGATCGTCGACCCGCGGTCGTTGACCGAATCAAGCCGGTCGAACTCGCCTACCAGCAGCGGGCCGGCGGCGCCGAACGGCGATGTCACGCCCGGCACTTGCCCTGACAGCACCGCACGGCCGGTGGGGGACAGGCACCCCGCGGTCGTCGGGCTGTAGAAGCCCGCAAGCGCGCTGCCCGACACGACGCGGCAGGTGGCGAAGCGGCCGTACTGGCTGCCGAAGCGCAGATTGTCGCGCACCGCCAGGTCTTCGTTGGCGTAGTAACCGCCGATCAGCCAGTCGAGCTTGTCGTCGAACGCGGTGCCCTGCAGCCGCAGCTCCTGCGTAAAGGTGCGGAACTGGCGGTAGGCCTCTTCGCTCGGCGCGCGGTAGAGGATGTCGACCGAGCTATAGTCGGTGTCCGACCCCTGCCCCGAACGATAGTCGCGATAGGCGGTGATCGAGGTCAGACGGACATTGCCGAAGTCGTAGTCGACCTGGCCCGAAATACCCTTGTCCGCGGTGAAGCCCGCAAAGCTGCGCCCGCGCGAGGAGTAGATGGTGCGGTCGTAACCTGGGGTCAGCCCCGCCAGCGGCTGGCCAAGGTCGCGCAGCACGTTGACAATGTTGTTGCCGTTGGGGTTCGGCGCGCCCCCCACCAGCAGCGGATTGGACGGATTGTTGAGGTTGCCGATGAATGGGTTGACGCTCGCATCGACATAGGTGGCGCCGCAGCAGCGTTCCTTGCGGCTGGTGTAGTCGCCGATGATGCGGACCGACAGCGCGTCGGTCGGCTCCCACAGCAGCTGACCGCGCATGAAGTAACGGTTGCGGTTGTTGACGTCGATGTTGTTGGCGACATCGTTGTAGAAACCGTCGCGCTGGTTCCACACGCCGTCAAAGCGCACCGCGAGCGTATCGGTCAGCGGCCCCGACAGCGCCCCTGCGACGCGGATATTGTCGTAATTGCCATAGGTCAGCTCAAGCATGCCCTCGCCGCCGGCCTGAAACGTCGGCTTGCGCGAGATGATCGAGATCATGCCGGCCGACGCGTTGCGCCCACCGAGCGTCCCCTGCGGACCGCGCAGCACCTCGACCCGCTCGATCTCACCCAGTTCGTTGAGGCCGATGCCGGAACGGCTGCGGTAGACGCCGTCGATGAACACCGCGACCGAACTTTCGAGGCCGGGGTTGTCGCCGACGGTGCCGATGCCGCGGATGCGAGCCGAACCGTTAGCCTCGCTCCCGGTCGAGGAGACGAGCAGCGAGGGTGCGACCTGGTTGAGTTGCCGGATGTCGGTCGCGCCGCTGTTCTGCAGCGTCTCGGCGGAAATCGCCGATACCGCCACCGGCACGTCGGACAGCAGCTGCGCGCGGCCCTGCGCGACGACGATGATGTCGCCAGACTGGTCGGCGGCGTCGTTGCTGGCGTCGGTCTGGTCCGGCGACTGGCTGTCTGCGGGCGGCACCACGGTCTGCGCCATGGCGGGGGCGGTTAGCGCCATCAGGCTTGCACCGGCACAAAGCGCGCTACCGAGCGCGCGCGACAGCATGGTCCGCATCAATGTCTCCTCTCGTCCCCGGGGTGGATAGACCCCGCCACCCGCGCGCGTCCGTTTTCGACGCGTCACGGTGTGAATCCCCATGCTATCGGCGAAGCGGAGCTTGTGAAGAGAGTAGTGCGCTAAAATTGCCGCATTCCCAGCGGGGTGCGACGTTTGCGCCACAAGGCGGCGCCGCTGACGCTACGGCATTCAGGCGATAGCGCGGGAGCGACCGACCGCGCGGCGACGCGATACACGCATCACCCGCCCCTCACGCGCGGGCAGGGGAAAGCGCAGTAACCGTTCGCGCGTCGCCACCACCGCCTCAGCCGGGTCGCCGAGCAGCGCGCGCAACGGATTGGCGAGCACGTCGAAGCCGCCGGTGAGCGCGCCAAAGGCCGGCAGTACCAGCCGCGTCTCGCACCTCGCGAAGCAGGGCCGCGCCACCGGACCCGTGGCGCCGCGCACGCGCAGCTTGGGGTGCCAGTGGCCGGAGATTTCGGGGCGAAGTTCCCTTGCCCGCGCGTCGTGGCGCAGCACGATGCCCGCCACCAGCGCCTCATCCGCGCGCTCGCCGGGGAGCGCTGCGGCGGCATCGTGGTTGCCCGCGATCCACATCATCTCGCGCCCGCGGACGATGCGCGCAATGATGGAATGTTCGTCGCGAGACAGCCGCTCGGGCCCCTCGGCATCGTGGAAACTGTCGCCGAGCGCCCAGATTTCGGCGGGATCGAGCGCATCGACCAGCGCCGCCAGCCGGTCGATTGTGGCGCGGCTGTCGAAGGGCGGCAGCAACTGCCCGGCGCGCGCGAACCAGCTCCCCTGTTCGAGGTGCAGGTCCGCCACCAGCAACGCCCGCCGCGCCGGCCAGAACAGCGCGCGCTCCGCCAGCGCGAGAAAGCGTTGCCCGCCAAAGATCAGCTCATGCGCCACGGGGGAGCGCTTGGACTCTGCATCGCGGCGATGCAAGCACAAAGGCGGAACATGTGGCGGGGGTGTGCTTGCCCCCCGTTCCCTCAGCCGAGCTGCGTGCCGAACAAGTGACCGATCAGCGCGGTGACGGCCATGGCGAGCGCGCCCCAGAAGGTGACGCGGACCACTCCGCGGAGCATCGGCGCGCCGCCGAGTTTCGCGCCCGTTGCGCCGAGCAGCATCAGCAGGACGAGCGTTCCCGCGGTGACGCCGACCACCTTGCTCTGCTGCGGCAACATCAGCGCCACCAGCAGCGGCAGCACCGCGCCCACCGCGAAGGCGGCAGCGGAGGCGAGCGCGGCCTGCACCGGACGCGCCTCGCCATGCGGGGTCTGGCCCAGCTCATCGCGCAGATGCGTGCCGAGCGCATCGTGCGCGGTCATCTGCGTCGCCACCTGTCGCGCAAGTTCGGGGGTGAGCCCGCGCGCGACGTAGATGCCGACCAGCTCCTCGAATTCGCCGTCGGGGTCTTCGGCGAGCTCGCGGGTCTCCTTCGCCCGGTCGGCGGCTTCGCTGTCCGCCTGCGAGCTGACCGAGACATATTCGCCCGCGGCCATCGACATCGCCCCACCGACGAGGCCGGCCAGCCCAGCGGTGAGGATCGCCGCGCGCGTGCCCCCCGCGCTCGCCACGCCCACGATCAGCGCCGCGGTGGAGAGGAGCCCGTCGTTGGCCCCCAACACCGCCGCCCGCAGCCAGCCGATGCGCTCGAGCGCATGCGCTTCGCCATGACCGATCGCGCTGCTCATACGCGACGCGCCAGCTGGAGGCCTGGCCCGGACCAGCGCATCTCGATCACCCGACCGCTCCTCGACAGCGTTAGGCACGCGTCCATCATGTCTTTCCCGCCCCAGCATATATAGGTACTGTGTATGTCATCGGGAGGAACGAACTCGACGAGTTTATTCTCCCAGCAAGACGACGCTGATGCCGCATTCGCCGATAGTTGTAATGCGAATATTGCTGCACCCCCCTGTCCGCATCCTCGCCCCGACGGGCATGGCAAGTCAGCCGATCCGCGTCGCGTCGCCCCCCCGTGCATTCGGTAAAAGGCGAGCGTAAGGAACTTAGCGTCAGCGGCGAGTCCAAACGGTCGCCCCAAAGGAGTCTCCCATGTCCTACGATGCCGATCTTGCGCTGTTCATCGACGGGGCGTGGGCGTCGAGTGAGGGGCGCGATGTGCGGCCGGTGTATAATCCGGCGAGCGGGGAGACGGTGGCGGAGCTCCCCATGGCGAGCGATGCCGACCTGTCGGGTGCGCTCGACGCGGCGGAGCGCGCCTTCCCCGAATGGCGCGCGACCGATCCCGAAGCGCGCGGCGCAATCCTGCGCAAGGCGGCAGCGCTGATGCGCGAGCGCGCCGATGAGATCGGTCGGCTGCTGACGATGGAGCAGGGCAAGCCGCTGGCCGAGGCAAAGGGCGAGGTCGCGGGCGCGGCGCAGATGTTCGACTGGTGCGCGGAGGATGCGAAGCGCCTTTACGGCCGTGCGCTGGTCCGCCCGACCGGCCAGCGCAGCCTGATCCTGCCGCAGCCGATCGGCCCGGTGGCGACCTTCACCCCGTGGAACTTCCCCGTCTACCTGATGGCGAAGAAGCTGGCGGCGGCGCTCAGCGTGGGTTGCACGGTGATCGCCAAGCCCGCGGAGGAAACGCCCGGATCGACCTCCGCGCTGATGCGCTGCCTGGTCGATGCGGGGCTGCCGGCGGGGGTGGCGAGCCTCGTCTATGGCGACCCCGACAAGATCAGCCGCACGCTGATCGGCTCGGGACGGCTCAGGAAGATCAGCTTCACCGGCTCGACCGCGGTGGGCAAGCATCTGATGGGGCTGTGCGCGGAGCAGGTGTTGCCTTCGACCATGGAACTGGGCGGGCACGCGCCGGTGCTGGTGTTCGACGACTGCGACCTCGAACGCACGCTCGACATGGTCGTGCCGCAGAAGTTTCGGAACGCCGGACAGGTGTGCGTGTCGCCGACGCGCTTCCTGGTCCACGATGCGATCCACGATGATTTCGTGCGTGGCTTCGCTGAGCGCACGGGGCGGGTGCAGGTTGGTGATGGGCTTGAGGCCCGGACGCAGATGGGTCCGCTCGCCAATGCGCGGCGCCCGGATGCCGTCGCGGCGCTGGTCGAGGATGCGGTGGCGAAGGGTGCCAGGGTCGCCGCAGGGGGCGGCCGCGACAACCGCGCGGGCAACTGGTTCCACCCGACGCTGCTCGCCGATGTGCCGGACAGTGCGGACATCATGACCGTTGAGCCGTTCGGCCCGGTCGCGCTGACCCGGCGCTTTTCGGAAGAGGACGAGGCAGTGCGCATCGCCAATTCGACCCCATTCGGGCTCGCCGCGTTCGCCTTCACCGAAAACGGTCGCCGTGCGAACCGGCTGGGCGATGCGCTCGAGGCGGGGATGGTCGGTATCAACGCCTTCAACATCTCCACCGCCGACGCGCCGTTCGGCGGGGTCAAACACTCGGGTTTCGGCCGCGAAGGCGGACGCGAGGGACTGATGAGCTACTGCGTCGAAAAAGCGGTGCACCTGTCCTGAGGCGAGCGAAATAGCAGCGCTATTTCGCGGTCGGCTCGCCGACGCCGAAGGCCGGCCAGCGGGCGGAGCCCGCCTAACGTCATGGGATTTACTCCCATCACGGCCTTCCCCCGCCGACCTGCGTCCACCATCGCCCCGAACTCGTTTCAGGGTCCATGCGCCGCGAGCAAGCTACCGCGCCAGCATCGGCCCCAGCGGCTTCCCCGCGAGCACATGCACATGCAGATGCGGCACCTCCTGCCCGGCGTGGCGACCGATGTTGGCGAGCAGGCGGTAGCCTTCGTCGACCAGTCCCGCTTCACGTGCGACGTGGCCGACGGCGCGGATGAAGCCCGCGATTTCCGCCTCGCTCGCGCGTTCGGCGAAGTCGTCCCAGCTGACGTAGGCTCCGGTGGGAATGACGAGGATGTGCTGCGGCGCCACCGGCTGAATGTCGTGAAAGGCGAGCGCGTAGGCGTCGCGATAGACTTCGCGGCAGGGAATCTCTCCGCGCAGGATCCTGGCGAAAATATTGTCGGGATCGTAGGGGGCGCGGGGGTCGATCGGCATGGCCTATTCCTGCGTCCGCGCGGCCTTTTCGGCAAGCCCGGAGGTGCCGTGGCGGCGGTCGAGTTCGGCGGCGACGTCGGCCAGCGACGCATCCTTGAGCTGCAGCAGCACCGCGAGGTGGAAGACGAGGTCGGCGCCCTCGCTCACCAGCGCCGCGCGGTCCTCTGCCAGCGCGGCGACGACCGTTTCGACCGCCTCCTCCCCCAGCTTGCGCGCGACGTGCGGCGCACCCTTGGCGGCGAGGCTGGCGACGTAGGAGCTGGCGCTGTCGGCAGCGGCGAGGCGCTCGGCGATCAGCGCATCGAGTCGGGTCAGGGCGTCCATCGTCGCGGCCTAGGCGCTGGCCCCGCGCACCGGCAATCCGGCGCGGGCGAGCGCGGCGTGTGCGTCGGCGATGGTCGCCTCGCCGAAGTGGAAGATCGACGCTGCGAGCACCGAGTCGGCGCCGCCCTCGCGCACGCCCGCGACGAGGTGGTCGAGCGAGCCGACCCCGCCGCTGGCGATCACCGGCACCCGCACCGCGTCCGCTACAGCGCGGTTGAGCGCGAGGTCATAGCCGTCGCGGGTGCCGTCGCGGTCCATCGAGGTGAGCAATATCTCCCCCGCGCCGAGCTCCACCAGCCGCACGGCATGCTCGATGGCGTCAATGCCGGTGCCGCGCCGCCCGCCGTGAGTGAACACCTCCCAGCGCGACTCCCCCGGCAGCTGCCGCGCGTCGATCGCCGCGACCGCGCATTGGCTGCCGAAGCGGTCGGCGATGTCCGCGACGAGCTCGGGGCGCGCGACCGCGGCGCTGTTGACCGCGACCTTGTCTGCGCCGGCGAGCAGCAGCGCGCGCGCATCCTCCGCGCTGCGCACCCCGCCGCCGACGGTGAGCGGCATGAAACATTGGTCGGCGGTGGCGGCGATCACCTCGACCAGCGCCGCGCGGCCTTCGTGCGTGGCGCCGATGTCGAGGAAGCAGAGCTCGTCGGCGCCCGCAGCATCATAGGCGCGCGCGGCCTCCACCGGGTCGCCAGCGTCGCGCAGATCGACGAAGTTCACGCCCTTGACCACGCGCCCGCCCGCGACGTCGAGGCAGGGGATGACGCGCACGCACACGGTCATGCGGCGCGCGCCCGCGTCAGCGCAATCGCGGCCGCGAGGTCGAGCCGCCCGTCGTAGAGCGCTCGCCCGGTGATGACGCCCTCGATCCCTGCGCAGTCCGCGTCGAGCAGTGCCGCGATGTCCTCGATCCCCGCAACCCCGCCGCTGGCAATGACCGGGATCGGCACCGCGCGGGCGAGTGCGGCGGTGGCGGCGATGTTGACGCCCTTGAGTAGCCCGTCGCGGCCGATGTCGGTAAACAGCAGCGCTGCGACGCCCGCGTCGGCGAAGCGTTGCGCGAGCTCCTCGACGCGCACGTCGGATACGCTCGCCCAGCCATGGGTCGCGACCATGCCGTCGCGCGCGTCCACGCCGACGACGATCCGCCCTGGATGCGTGCGCGCCGCCTCCCGCACGAACTCGGGGTCGGTGAGCGCGGCGCTGCCGATAACGATGCGCGCGACGCCGAGCGCGAGCCAGCGCTCCACCGCCGCCATGTCGCGCACCCCGCCGCCCAGTTGCACCTCGCCGGCAAAGCCCGCCACGATGCGTTCGACCGCCTCACCGTTGACGCTGCGCCCCGCGAAGGCTCCGTCGAGGTCGACGACGTGGAGATGCTTCGCGCCCGCGTCGGCAAAGTTCTGCGCCTGCGCGGCGGGGTTGTCGCCGTAGACCGTGGCGCGCGCCATATCCCCTTCGGCGAGCCGCACCACCTGCCCGCGCTTGAGGTCGATCGCCGGCCAGACGATCATGGCCGCCACGCGAGGAAGCGTTCGAGCAGCGCGATGCCGTAGCGCTGGCTCTTTTCCGGGTGAAACTGGACCCCCACGACATTATCGCGCGCGATCGCTGCGACAATCGTCTCCCCGCCATGTTCGGCCGTAGCGAGGACGCTCCCGGCGGGCGCCTCGGCGATCGTGTAGCTGTGGAGGAAGTAGGCCTCGCCGGGTTCCATCAGCGGGTGTTCACCGATCACCCGGATGCGGTTCCAGCCCATGTGCGGCACCTTGGCCTGTGGGTCGAGGGGAGCGAGCGCGCGGCAGCGACCACCGATCCAGCCTAAGCCCCGGTGGGTGCCATGCTCCTCCCCCTGCCGCGCGAACAGCTGATGTCCCACGCAAATGCCGAGCAGCGGCGTGCCATCCTCGCCCACCCGTCGTTCCAGCGCGGCGACGAGGCCAGGCACCGCCCGTAATGCAGCGATGCACGCCCCGAACGCGCCGACCCCGGGGAGGACGATGCGGTCGGCCTGGGCGACCTTGGCGGGGTCCGCGGTGACACGCACGTCGCTCGCGCCAGCCGCGGCGAGCGCGCGGGCGACCGAGCGGAGATTGCCCGAGCCATAGTCGATCAGCGCGACGTTCACCGGATAAGCTCGCCGAACTCGGGCGCGGCGAAGCTGGCGCGGAACTGCGTGATCTCCGCAGCGGCAAGGCCTTCGCTGACGAACGGATCGCGCTGCACGAGCCGCGCGACCTCCGCACGCTCGCCGCGCATCAGAAGGACCCCGCCGGTGCGCGGCACCTGTCGCCCGCCGACCAGCAGCTCACGCGCGGCGATGCGCTCCTCCAGCCAGGCGACGTGACGCGGCATGGCGGCGTCGATGGCCTCGAGCGGCGCGTCGTAGCGCAGCGTCACCACGCACAGTGCGCTGCCCGGACCACGCGCGGAACGGGTCACAACATGCCCTTGGTGGAGGGGATGGCGTCGCCCTTGCGCGGGTCGCGCTCCACCGCGATGCGCAGCGCGCGGGCGAGCCCCTTGAACGCGGCTTCGATGATGTGGTGGTTGTTCTCACCGTAAAGCGTTTCGACGTGGAGCGTCAGCCCCGCCGCCTGCGCGAAGCTGTGGAACCAGTGGCCGAACAGCTCGGTGTCCATTTCGCCCAAGCGGGCTTGCGTGAAGGCGACTTTCCATACCGTCCACGGCCGCCCGCTGATGTCGAGCGCGACACGGGTCAGCGTCTCGTCCATCGGGGAAAGCGCGTCGCCGTAGCGGCGGATGCCGCGCTTGTCGCCGAGCGCCTGCGCCACCGCCGCACCCAGCGCGAGCGCGCTGTCCTCCACCGTGTGATGCTGGTCGACGTGAAGGTCGCCCGCCACCTCAAGGTCGATGTCGATCAGCCCGTGCCGCGCCAGCTGGTCGATCATATGGTCGAGGAAGCCTACCCCGGTCGCGATGCGGCTCTCCCCCGTGCCGTCGAGGTTGACGGTCACGCGGATGCGGGTCTCACGTGTGTCGCGGGCGATGGTGGCAGTGCGCATGGCGGTCCGCCTAAAAGCAAGGGCCCCGGACGACAACGCCCGGAGCCCTCTTCGCGATAATGTTTCTGTCGATCAGGCGGCGCGGCTGGTCTTGGCGGTACCCCCGACGGGAGTGGCGTCGGCGCCGATGACGGTCGATTGCGTGACCGGCGCCGCTGATCCGACGATCCGCCCGCCCTCGCGCGTTTGCTGGAGCATATCCTGAGCCTGCGCGCGGCGGTCGGCACGTTCCTTGAGCTTCTTGGAAACGTAGCCCGCGGCGATCATGGCGCCCATGCCCGCGAAACGTGCGGGCAACAGTCGGCGCGCGACCATCATCGTCGCGGTGCCGATGATCGCCCCCGCGACGGGATTATTGTCGCGCTCCTTGCCCACCGCGCCACCGAGTAGGGCACCAGCGATCTGCGAAATCATGCGTCGGTCTCCGTTGCGGGCGCGAAACGTCCCGTTTGTTTGGCTCAACGGATTGATGCGAGGGGTGTTCCAAATCACAAACACCGTGCTCCTGCGAAAGCAGGAGCCCAGGGCGACCAGACGCGGCGTTGTGCGGCCCTAGGCTCCTGCTTTCGCAGGAGCACAGCGCTGGCACACTCACCCCCGCGCCCAGGCGGCGATGTCGGCGGCGAGGACGTCCATCGGGCGCGCGCCGGGGAGGAGCACGACGTCGTGGAATGCCTTGATGTCGAAGCGTTCGCCCATCTGCGCCTTTGCGGCCTCCCGCGCGCGGGAAATGACGGTGTGGCCGAGCTTGTAGCTGCACGCCTGCCCGGGCCAGACGATGTAGCGGTCGATCTCGTTCTCGGTCGCAGCGGGAGCGAGCCCGGTGATGTCGTTCATATAGTCGATCGCGCGCTGGCGGCTCCAGCCGAGCGCGTGCATGCCCGTGTCGACCACCACCCGGCACGCGCGGTAGAGCGCGGCCTGGAGGTAACCGACGCGCCCCGCGACGGCACCGTCGTAGGCGCCAAGCTCATCGGCGATCTGCTCGGCGTAAAGCCCCCAGCCCTCGCCATAAGCAGCCATGCCGATGGTGCGCAGCAGGTTGGGGGTGTCGCCCGCCGCGAGCAGCACCGCGCCCTGATACACGTGGCCCGGGATCCCCTCATGATAGACGAAGGTCGGTAGCGAGAACTTCGGCCAGATCTGGGTGTCGCGCAGATTGATGTAGAATGCGCCCGGACGGCTGCCGTCGAGCGATCCGCGCTGCGCATAGCCGCGTGGCGCGCCGAGCTCGATCTCCACCGGGACGCGGCGGATTTCCATGCGCGCCTGCGGCACGTTGTTGAACACCCGCGGCAGCCATGCGCGCATCGCCTCGTTGCGCTGGTTGAGGTAGGCGAGCACCTCCGCACGGCCTGCATCGGTGTTGGCGAACAGCTGATCGGGACGCGTCCCGAGCGTCTGCAATCGCGCGCCGGTGCTGCCGCCAGCGAGCCCGAGCTGGCGTAGCAACGGCTCCATCCGCGCCTGATAGTCGGCCACTTCCTCCAGCCCGCGGGCATGCGCCTGTTCGGGGGTGAGATCGCTGGCGATGTGAAAGCGCAGGGCGTTCTCGTAGAAGGCGCGTCCGCCGGGCAGGCGCGACACGCCTACCGCCTCGCCAGTCACCCGTGCCATGTCGCCGAGCAGCGCGCGTTGCTGACTCAGCGCTGCGGCGAGCGGGCCGTCGACCAGTGCCGCCGCGCGCGTCGCCCACGCCGCTCCGTCGAGCCCCGCCGCGCTCGCCTTTTCCGCGAGCTTCCGCGCAATGCCGCTCGCCGCGCCGCGCTGCGCCATCAGTGCTTCGGTCTGAGCGATGGTCTTGGCCACCTGCCAGCGCGGCGGCACCACGCCCATGCGCAGCTCGTCACGACCGCGCGCGACTTCGTCTCCGATGTTGCGCGCCATCGCCGCGACGCGAGAGAGATAGGCTTCCGCATCGCTCGCATTGGCGACCGGGTGGGTCGAGGCGAGGAAATCGGGCACTTCCTGATAGCTGCCGGTCAGCTGGGTGATGGTGTAGGGGATCGGGTAGCCGTCCGACCCGCCGAAGCGCGCCTGCGTGACCTCGCTCGCGCGTGCCGCATACCAGCGCACGGTCGCAAGCCAGCTGCGCTCGACCGGCGGCAGGGCGCTCGCGTCGATCGCAGCGAGTTCGCCGGCATAGCGCGCGAACATCGGGAGGCTGCCGAAGCGGTGCGCCGCGTCGCTGCGGCCAAGCTCTCCGCGCAGCCCAGCACGCGCGCCGGTGTCGAGCCCGAGCGAGGTCGCAGCGGTCGGGCTCTCGAGCAGCATCGCATCGAACATGCGATCGTAAAGCGCGCGCGCCTGGCGCGATGCAGAGGAGGTCGCGGTCGTGCCGACGGGCGCAGCGCCGCTCGGCGCGGGCGCCATGCCGGCGATCCCTGTGCGGGGCGTGCAGGCGCCAAGCGCGGTGCCGGCGAGCAGCATGGCGCCGACCTCGCGTCGATTGAAGGTGGCGCGCCGCTCGGTCATCTCGCTTCTCTCCCGTTGATTGGCAGAGTTGTGCGAGGGCAAGCGGGTGTTTGCAAGCCACCGCCGCGCCCCTGCGCGCGCGCAGGGGAAACGGCGCGGGGGCTCACCCTTTCGCTTGCGTCCCCACCATCAACTCCGGCCGGACCACGCGGTCGAAGGTGGCGGCGTCGACACCTTCCTCCAGCGCCACTTCGCGCAGCGTGCGGCGTTCGTGGTGGGCGCGCTTGGCGATGGCCGACGCGCGGTCGTAGCCGATCTCGGGCGCGAGCGCGGTGACCAGCATGAGCGATCGTTCGACCAGCTCGCCGATGCGCGCCTCGTCCGCCTGCATGCCCTCCACGCAGCGTTCGGCAAAGCCCGCCATGCCGACGCTGAGCAGGTGGATCGAGCGCAGCACTGCCGCGCCGATCAGCGGCTTGAACACGTTGAGCTCCAGGTGCCCCTGCATCGCCCCGGCGGTCACTGCGGCCTGATTGCCGAGCACCTGTGCGGCGACCATCGTCAGCATCTCCGCCTGCGTCGGGTTGACCTTGCCCGGCATGATCGAGCTGCCGGGCTCGTTTTCGGGCAGCATCAGTTCGGCCAGTCCCGCGCGTGGGCCCGAACCGAGCAGCCGCACGTCGTTACCGATCTTGGTCAGCGCCACCGCCAGCGTCGCCAGCGCGCCGTGAAAGAAGTGCAGCCCGTCATGGCTCGCCAGCGCCTCGAACGGGTTGCGCGCAGGCTCGAACGCGATGCCGGTGAGCGTCGACAGCTCCGCCGCCATCGCAGCTGCGAACCCTTGCGGAGCGTTGAGGCCGGTGCCGACCGCGGTGCCGCCCTGCGCCAGTTTCTGAATGTTGTGCGTGCATGCGCCCTCGATCCGCGCGCGACAGGCGATCAGCTGCGCGACCCAGCCCGACGCCTCCTGCCCGAGCGTTAGCGGGGTCGCGTCCTGAAGGTGCGTGCGCCCGATCTTGACGATCGCGTCCCAGCCACGCGCCTTCTCCTCGAGCGCATCGGTCAGCGTCGCCAGCGCGGGAAGCAGGTCGTCGCGCGTCGCGCGCGCGACCGCGACGTGCATCGCGGTGGGGAAACTGTCGTTGGACGACTGGCCGCGGTTGACGTGGTCGTTGGGGTGCACCGGCGACGTGCCGCCGCGTGTGCCGGTCAGCGCCTCGTTGGCGAGGCCGGCGACGACCTCGTTCACGTTCATGTTGCTCTGCGTGCCGCTGCCGGTCTGCCAGATGGAGAGCGGGAACTGGTCGTCGTGCGCACCCGCCGCGACGCTCGCCGCCGCTGCCTCGATCGCCTGCGCTAGCCCTGCGTCGAGGCCGTGCCGCGCGTTCACCCGCGCCGCCGCCTGCTTGATCAGCGCGAGCGCATGGACGATCCCGAGCGGCATGGTTTCGCGCGGTCCGAAGGGAAAATTCTCGATGCTGCGCTGCGTTTGCGCGCCCCAATAGGCGTCCGCCGGGACTTCGATCGGACCGAAGCTGTCCCGTTCGGTCCGGGTCGCGTTCATTTGCGGCGACCGAAGTCCACCGTCACCACGTTCGAACCGTCCTCCGCAGGTTCGGCGATCGGCGCATCGTTCTCCGCCGGTTCGTGGGCCGCGGGGCCGGCATCGTCGTCGACCTGGAACTGCAGCCCGAACTCCACCGACGGGTCGACGAAGGCGGTGATCGCGGCGAACGGAATGGTGAGCATGCTCGCCACCTGGTTGAAGCTCAGCCCGACCGAAAAGCGGTCGTCCTCCACCTGCAAATCCCAGAAGCGGTTTTCGAGGACGATGGTCATCTCCTCCGGATGCCGCTGGAGGAGGTGCGGGGGGATGACCACGCCCGGCGCGCGGGTGCGGAAGGTGATGTAGAAATGGTGCCGCCCGGGGAGGTTGCCGCCGCTCTGGGCGATCGGCGTCAGCACGCGCCCGACCACCGCACGCAGCGCCTCCTGCACGATCTCGTCATAAGGGATCAGGCTGTCGGGCGGGCTCGCATCACTGTTCATGCCCGCGACCGTGGCGACGAGGGTGCGGAGGGTCAAGGCGAGAGTGGCACGATCTGGCGCTAGGGGGCGGGCGCGCGCCCCTTCCCCCGCCCCGCCGCGCCCGGTATCGCAGCCGCGCTATGTCCGCCGCCCCCACCCCGATGATGGCGCAATATCATGCGCTGAAGGCCGAGGCAGGCGAGGATTGCCTGCTGTTCTACCGCATGGGCGATTTTTTCGAGCTGTTCTTCGACGACGCCAAGGCCGCGGCGCGTGTGCTCGACATCGCGCTGACGGCGCGCGGGGCGCACGGCGGCGAGCCGGTGCCGATGTGCGGAGTGCCGGTGCATGCCGCCGAAAGCTATCTCGCGCGGCTGATCCGCGCCGGGCACCGCGTCGCCATCGCCGAGCAGGTCGAGACGCCCGAGCAGGCCAGGCAGCGCGGCGGTTCCAAAGCTTTGGTCGCGCGCGGCATCGTGCGCACCGTCACCGCGGGCACGGTGACCGAGGACAGCCTGCTCGATTCGCGGCGCGCCAACTGGCTGGTGGCGCTGGCGGAGGTCGGGGGATCACGCGGCTGGGCGGCGGCGGACGTCACTAGCGGCGCGTTCGAGACCGGCGCGGTCGGCGACGATGTGGCGCTCTCCGCCGAACTTGCGCGGCTGGCACCGGTCGAGGTGCTGGCGGCGGAGGGATCGCCGTTCGCGGCCATGCTCGACACCGCGGTGCTGCACGAACGCCCGCGGCGCGACTTCGATAGCGCGGGCGGCGAAGCGCGGCTGAAGGCGCTGTGGGGGGTCGCCGCGCTCGATGCGTTCGGCGATTTTTCGCGCGCGGAGCTGGCCGCGGCGGGGGCGCTGGTGGCGTGGCTCGAGCGCGCGGGGGCGGGGACGCTGCCCTTTCTCAGCCCGCCCAAGCGTCGCGACGACGGCGCGCTGTTGCAGATCGACGCCGCTACCCGCGACAGCCTCGAGATCACGCGCACGCAGAGCGGCGCGCGTGAGGGGAGCCTGCTCGCTGCGGTCGATCGCACCGTCACCGGCGCGGGCGCGCGGCTGCTGGCGGCGGACCTGTCGGCGCCGCTGGCGCAAGGCGCGGCGATCCGCGCGCGGCTCGACCTCGTCGCCTGGGCGCACCGCGATCACCTCGGCACCGAAGCCTTGCGTGAGCGGCTGCGCGCGCTGCCCGACCTGGCGCGCGCGTCGGCGCGGATCGTCGCTGGGCGCGGAAGCCCGCGCGACCTCGGCCAGATCCGCGACAGTCTGACCGGCGCGGGGCGGC
>CAKZIN010000007.1 GCA_936933955.1 uncultured Sphingopyxis sp.
GACTGGCGCAAGCGCCCCGGCGCCTATGATGCAGCGAGCGCGCTCGCGCGCGTGCGCTGGCCCTGGGCGGCGGCGGTCGGCGCGCGGCTGACCCCTCCGACCAAGCATGACCGCAGCGTCTTCCTCGCTCTCCCCGAGTGGGAGGAAGCCCCGCCACGCCCGCAGCCGCGCCCTGTGCAGGTACGTGGCGAAAGCGCCGTCGCGCACCTCGCCACGTTGACCGGCGAAGGTGCCGAACCGCGCGAGGGACAGCGCGCGATGGCGGCGGCGGTCGCGGCGACCTATGCTCCGCGCCGGACGAAGGGGGCGCCCAACCTGCTGCTGGCCGAGGCGGGCACCGGCATCGGCAAGACGCTCGCCTACCTCGCCCCCGCGGACCTGTGGAGCCGCGCGTCGGGCGGCACGGTGCACATCTCCACCTTTACCAAGGCGTTGCAGCGCCAGCTCGCGCGCGAGACGCGGCGGCTCTACCCCGACGAGGGCCAGCATCGCCGTGCCGTCTCGGTGCGCAAGGGGCGCGAGAATTACCTCTGCCTGCTCAACCTGGAGGACGCCGTGCAGGGCGCGTTTCAGGGGCGCGCGGCGGTGCTGGCGCGGCTGGTGGCGCGCTGGGCGATGTACAGTCGCGACGGCGACATGGTCGGCGGCGACCTTCCCGGCTGGCTGCCGACGCTGTTCCGCCGTGCGGGCGCGACCGCGCTCACCGATCGGCGCGGCGAGTGCATCTACGCCGCCTGCCCGCACTGGAAACGCTGCTTCATCGAACGCTCGGCGCGCTCGGCGGAGCAGGCGAGCGTCGTCGTCGCCAACCACGCGCTGACGATGATCAACGCCGCGCGCGGTCGCACCGGCGACCACCCCCCGACGCGGCTGGTGTTCGACGAGGGGCACCACCTGTTCGACGCCGCCGACAGCGTGTTCGCGGTGGCGCTGTCGGGGCAGGAGGGGATCGAGCTTCGCCGCTGGATCGTCGGGCCCGAGGGGCGGAGCCGCGGGCGGCGGCGCGGCCTCTCCGCACGGCTCGCCGACGTGGTGGCGGAGGATGAGGCGGGCGCAGCAGCCATCGACGCGGCGCGGCTGGCGGCGATGGCGCTCCCCGGTGATGGCTGGCTGACGCGGCTGGTGGAGGGGATCCCCGCCGGGCCGATCGAAACGCTGCTCGCTGCGGTGCGCGCGCAGGTGTTCGTGCGCGATGCGTCGAGCGACCGGCCCGACGGCGACGCAGGCTACGGTCTGGAGGCCGAGCTCGCCGATCCCGACCCGGCGCTGGTCGAAGCGGCGGCAGATGCGGCGGTGGCGATTGAGGCGCTGATCCGGCCATTGGACGTTCTCGCGCGGCGGCTGGAGGCGCTGGTCGAGGAGGCGCCCGACTGGCTCGACGGCGCGACCCGCGCGCGCATCGACGGCGCGCTGTCGAGCCTATCCTGGCGCCGCGAAACGCTCAGCGCCTGGCTCGGGCTGGTGGCGCGCGTGGGCGGTCCCGCCGACGAACGCTTCATCGACTGGCTGAGCGTCGACCGCATCGACGGACGCGAGATCGACGTCGGGCTGCACCGCCGCTGGCTCGATCCGACGCTGCCGCTGGCGGAGACGGTGCTAGGCCCCGCGCATGGCGTGACGGTCGCGTCGGCGACGCTCGCTCTCGGCGACTGGGATCGCGCGGACCGCCGTACCGGCGCGCTCCACCTGCCGACACCCGCCCAGCACTTCTGCGCGGAGAGTCCGTTCGATTATGCCGCGCGCGCGGAGGTGCTGATCGTTACCGACATTCGCCGCGGTGACCTCGCTGGCCTCGCGCAAGCCTATGCGCGGCTGATCGTCGCCAACGACGGCGGCACGCTCGGGCTGTTCACCGCGATCCGGCGGCTGCGCAGCGTGCATGCGCGCATCGCCGACCACCTCGCCCGCGCGGGGCTGGCGCTCTACGCACAGCATGTCGATCCGATCGACGTCGGCACGCTGGTCGACGTGTTCCGCGACGACCCGCGCGCCACCCTGCTCGGCACCGATGCGCTACGTGACGGCGTCGACGTTCCCGGCGATTCGCTGCGGCAGGTGATTATGGAGGGCGTGCCGTGGGTGAAGCCGAGCGTGGTCCACGCCGCGCGCCGCCTCGCCAACGGCGGTTCGGCCTATGACGACGAACTGATCCGCACTCGGCTGGCGCAGGCGTTCGGGCGGCTGATCCGCCGCGCCGACGATGCCGGGCGCTTCATCCTGCTGTCGAGCGCGGTGCCGTCGCGGCTGCTCAACGCCTTTCCGCCGGGCACGCCTATCGTTCGCTGCACGCTCGACGCCGCGATCGCGCGGGTGGAGGCGCGGCCGGTGCGCGGAGGGAGCGACACGCCAAGTCCCTTCACGGCACCGATCCGTTCGGGCACAGCGTGAACCCATGAAACGCCTCACGCTGCTGCGCCACGCCAAGTCCGACTGGGACGACCCCGTCGCGCGCGATTTCGACCGGCCGCTGAACGGGCGTGGGCAACGCGCGGCGGTGACGGTGGGGGAGCATGCCGCGACGCTCGACCTAGGGATCGACTATGTCATCGCCTCCCCCGCGGTGCGGGTGGTGGAGACGCTCGATGCTTTTCTGCCCGCGGCGGGGCTCGACGGTCTCGAGCCGCACTGGGACCGGCGCATCTACCTCGCCAGCGGCGCGACGCTGATCGACGTAGCGAGCGAGTTGCCCGACAGCGCCGAGCATGCGCTGATGAGCGGGCACAACCCTGGGCTTGAGGATCTCATCCTAGAACTTGCGGAGCCCGGTAGCGCGCATCTCGAGACGGTGGAGGACAAGTTTCCCACCGCCGCGCTGGCGACGCTGGCGTTCGACATCGACAGCTGGACGAAGCTTTCCAGCGCCCGCGCTCGGATCGAACGGCTGGTCCTACCGCGTCACCTCGACGCGTCACTCGGACCCGGCGCGGATTAGCGCACCAGCGCCGCGAGCCGGTCGCGAATTGAACGCAGCGCGACCGGGTCGATGCGCGGGGCGTTGTCCGGCGACGGTGTCGAAGGGGGCGGAGCGTTCGTGGCGACGAGCACAGGCTCGTTAGCCGGGACCGTCTCGCCGTTGACGAGCCCTGCGGTTCGACTCCCCACCGCGCGGGCTGCGCCGTCGAGCGTGTAGCGTTCCTCGCGCACCAGCCGCTGCAGGCGCTCGATCAGCGCAACATCCTCGGGACGATAATAGCGGCGCGCACCCGCGCGGCGAAGCGGTCGCAGGGCCGGAACATGCCGTTCCCAATAGCGCAGGATGTGCGGCGCGACGCCCGTCCGGCGCGTAACTTCACCGATGCTCAGCAGCAGCGCGCTTTCCGTCTTCACCGCACACACCTCCCAGGCGGATTTCGGAGGTCAGCGCTACCAGCTTCCGCCATCCGGCGCGAGAGCGTGTCGGTCAGCGGACGCCGGCAGGGGGCGCCTTGGCGACGCGGTCGCGCACCATCTGGCTCGCGCGAAAGCCAACGACGCGGCGCGGCGTCACCGGCACCGCGACGCCCGTCTTGGGATTGCGACCCACCCGTTCGCCCTTATCGCGCAGGGTAAAAGTGCCAAAGCCGGTCAGCTTCACCTCGTCCCCGTCCACCAACGCATCGGCCACGGTGCGGAGCACCTCCTCGACGAGCCTGGCGCTCTCGCTCTGGGGGAGACCAACGCGTTCATGCACGGCGCGCGCCAGACCTGCGCGCGTCAACGACCCGGAATCGGCCACAAACATCCCTCATCAGTGACGCCACTAGGGCAAGCGGCTGTGAAGTCCCTGTCATCGGCAAGCTATTTCCGGCGCTGCCCAAAGGCAAGCCCGACGCCCGCCACGCCTAGTATCGGAGCAGCGACGCACCCCAAGTAAAACCGCCACCCATGGCTTCGAGCAAGACCATGTCGCCGCGCTGAATGCGCCCGTCGCGCACTGCGCGATCGAGCGCCAATGGCACCGACGCGGCGGAGGTGTTGGCGTGCTCTGCCACCGTCAGGACGACGTTGTCGGGAGAGATGCCGAGCTTGCGGACGGTTGCGTCGATGATCCGCGCATTCGCCTGGTGCGGCACCACCCAGTCGATTGCCGTCGGCTCGACTCCGCTCGCCTCGCACACCTCGGCCACGATCGCGTGCAGGTTGGTGACGGCGTGACGAAACACCTCGCGCCCCGTCATGCGCAGCTGGCCGACGGTGCCGGTGCTCGACGGACCGCCGTCGACGTAGAGCAGATCGCCATGACGCCCGTCGGCGTGGAGACGCGTTGCGAGAATGTCGGATGCACCGTCGCCCGCGTCTCGCGCGTCGTCGACACACAGCACCACCGCGCCCGCACCGTCGCCGAACAGGACGCAGGTGCCGCGGTCCTCCCAGTCCAGGATGCGGCTGAACGTCTCAGCCCCGATGACCAGCGCGGTGCGGTAGGGCCCTGCGCGCAGCATCGGCTCCGCGACGCCAATGGCGTAGACGAACCCGGAGCACACCGCTGCGACGTCGAAGGCAACCGCGTCGTCGATGCCGAGCGCGGCCTGCACGCGGGTCGCGCTCGCGGGGAAGGTCTGGTCGGGGGTGGCGGTGGCGAGGATGATGAGGTCAACCTCAGACGCTGCCATTCCTGCAGCATCGAGCGCCGCCCGCGCCGCAGCGGTCGCCAGGGTCACCGTCGTCTCACCCTCGCCCGCGATATAGCGCTGGCGGATTCCGGTGCGCTCGACGATCCATTCGTCGGAAGTGTCGACCTGCTGTGCGAGCTCGGCGTTGCTCACGCAGCGTTTGGGAAGGGCACTGCCAGTTCCGGCGATCGTCACCCGCCGCGCGGGCGCTGCGCCGCTCACGCCGGGCTGGCCGAGGCCATGCGCAGGCGCGACAGGTCGTCCTGCACCAGCGACATGATGTCCTGCTCGATCAGGTTCGCGCAGACATGCACCGCATTGGCGACGCCCTTTTCATTGGCGCTGCCGTGGCTCTTGAGCACCACCCCGTTCAGCCCGAGAAATACCGCCCCGTTGTGGTTGTTGGGGTCGAGGTGGTGGCGCAGCAGCTCCGTCGCCGGGCGCGAAATAAGGAAACCGATTTTCGAGCGCAGCGAACTCGTAAAGGCGCGCTTCAACAGGTCGGTGACGAAGCGCGCGGTCCCTTCGAGCGTCTTCAACGCAATGTTGCCGGAAAAGCCGTCGTGGACGATCACGTCGACCTCCCCGCGCGACAGCTTGTCACCCTCGATGAACCCGACGAATTCGAACGGCAGCTCGGGCGCGGCGCGCAGCACGTCCGCCGCCTCACGCACGGTATCGATGCCCTTCTGCTCCTCGGTGCCGATATTGAGCAGCGCGACCTTTGGCTTGGTGAGCCCCAGCGCGGTGCGCGCATAGGCCGCACCCATCAGCGCGAATTGTTCGAGGTTGGTGGCATCGCACTCGGCATTGGCGCCGAGATCGAGCATGACCACGTCGTTATCGCCAAGCGTCGGGATCAGCGCGGCGAGTGCGGGGCGATCGATCCCGGGCATCGTCCGCAGCGCGAGCTTGGCCATCGCCATCAACGCGCCGGTGTTGCCGGCGGAAAGCGCGGCCCCCGCCTCACGCCGTTTCACCGCCTCGATCGCGAGTGACATCGACGACCCGCGACCGCGCCGCAGTGCGGTACTTGGCTTGTCGTCCGCCGAAACGATCAGGTCGGTGTGCACGACCTCGCTCGCCGCGCGCAGAGCCGGATGCGCGTCGAGCGCGGCAGCGATAGCACGCTCGCAACCGGTAAAGAGAAACCGCAGCGCCGGGCGACGTTCGTGTGCGATCGCAGCGCCGGCGACCATCACCGGCGCGCCCGCGTCGCCCCCCATCGCATCGATGGCAATGCGCTGCATCACGCGTGCACGCCCTCAATCACGGCGCGCACAGCGGCCCGATCAGGCCTTTTCCGCCAGCACCTCGCGGCCGTTATAGTGGCCGCAGTGGTTGCAGAGGTGGTGCGGGCGCTTGAGCTCACCGCAATTCGGGCATTCCTGATGCGCTTCGACCTGCAGCGCATCGTGGCTGCGGCGCATGCCACGACGGGACGGAGTGGTCTTTCGCTTGGGGACGGCCATCGTTTCACCTGATCTTCTTGTGTCCGAGGGTCAGACCGCGTCAAGGCTCCGCACCCCCCTCGCGTCCAAACGGCAAGACGGCGGTCGCCCGATGGGCAACCGCTCTACCGGGCCGATCCGGACGAGGGGGACGGGCCGACGGTCGACCGATCGCCGCTGCCCATAGCGTTTTTCGCGATTCGATCAAGCGCTGCCCAACCGACGCCTGCCAGCGCCACTTCGTAAACGCTGTTCATCATCCGCCCAGCTCCCGCTAACCCGCGCCCGCCTCGACATAGCGAGGCGCGAGGGAGACGACGCCAAGATGACCCACGTTCCGACCATCGCCCTGACCCTCGCCGCGGCGGCGGTGCTGGTGAATCTCTGGCTGAGCGTGCGCATCGGCCAGTTGCGCATCTCGAACAAGGTCTCGCACGGCGATGGCGGGAATGCGCTGCTCGCGCGCCGCATCCGAGCCCAATTGAACTTCGCGGAGAATGTGCCACTGCTGGTGGTGCTGGTCGCACTCCTCGAACTGAGCGGCGCCAATCGCATGGTGCTCGTTGCGCTGTCGATCGTCCTCCTCCTCGCGCGCATCGGGCACGGCTTCGGCATGGATGCCGACACGGGGAGTGCGGGACGCAAATATGGCGTGTTGGGCACGATGCTCGTTTCGCTCCTGCTGGTCGCGCTGGCGGTGCTGACCGCCTATGGCGTCGAGCTGCCCGGGCTTTCGCGCTAGGCGAACAGCGCGTCGGCGACGAACGGATTGGAACGCCGCTCGCGCCCGAAATCGCTTATCGGTCCGTGGCCGGGGACGAACCGCGTATCGTCACCGAGCGGCCAGAGCTTGGTCCGCACCGCCTCGATCAAGGCGTCATGGTCGCCGAGCGGAAAGTCGGTGCGGCCGATCGAGCCTTGGAACAACACGTCCCCGACCAGCGCCAGTTTCGAGGCCGGATGGTGGAACACGACATGGCCGGGCGTGTGTCCGGGGCAGTGCCACACGTCGAGCGACAGTTCGCCGACGCGCACCTGGTCCCCCTCCACCAGCCAGCGGTCGGGTTCGAACGACGCACCGGCGATACCGTAATTCCGACCGTCCTCCTCAAGCCGCGCGATCCAGAAACGGTCCGCCTCGTGCGGTCCTTCGATCGGCACGGCCAGCTCGCGCGCCAGCGTGCCTGCCTCCCCGCAATGGTCGATGTGCCCGTGAGTGAGGATGATCTTCTCGATCGTCACGCCGGTGCGACGCATCGCCTCGCGCAGCCGCGGAAGGTCGCCGCCCGGATCGACGAACGCGCCGCGCATGGTCGCGGTGCACCAGATGAGCGAGCAGTTCTGCTGGAGCGGAGTCACCGGGATCACCGCCACTCGCATCGGCGGCGGCGTGGCTTGGGAGGCGTCGGGAGAGGTCATCGCCGCGGCATGACGCAGCCGCTCGCAGCCCGCAACCCTCAGCGCAGCAGCATCTCATCGCCGCGGATGGTGACCTCGTTCAGCCGCCGCAGGAAGCTCTGGCCGAGCAGCGAGACCGACAGCGCATCGCCCTCCACCACGGCCGCATCAACGCCTTTCAGCCGCACCGGGCCAATCGCGAGAGTGTCGAGCCGTACCGGCGCCACCCGCACATTGCCCGAAACGGTCTGCGCGATGCCGGTGAACGCGGTGGGGGGCGGCTCGACGCCGAGCCGTCGCGCGGTCGCGACGTTGAGCACGACCAGGCTCGCCCCGGTGTCGACCATCATCGTTACAGGCTGGCCGTTGACGGTCGCTTCGGTGCGAAAATGCCCGCTCGCATCGCGCCGCAACCTCGCTCCGTCGCCGGTTGCGAGAACTTCGGGAGCACGCGCGCGCGGCTCGAACGGACGCACGGCGATGCCGCCATCGCTGCGGATCGTCTCCGCCGCGCGCCCCGGCCCCGCCTCCAGCAGATGCGGAGCATAAATCGCCAGAAAGGCGATGATGCCGAACAGAAGGATGGCGAGCCGGAGCATGGCCGCTGCCTACGCTCTGCCCGGTCGAATCGCAAAGCTCGCGCAACGACGCTTCCCAATCCGTCTCAAATCGCCTAACCGCCCCGCCGCGCCTGCTGGGGCGTAGCCAAGCGGTAAGGCACCGGTTTTTGGTACCGGCATGCGCAGGTTCGAATCCTGCCGCCCCAGCCAAGCCCCAGACGAACCTCGGCAAAACAATGGCTTACGTGTTACGCGGCCTCGTTTTTGCCCCAGATGTCCCCAGTAACTGTCCCTAGCAACTGTCCCCACGGCGGGTGGAGACGGGCGCCAAATGGACCTTGCCGGATGGCCACGAGCACGATCGCAAACACCCGACGCCGGGGCTCCGTCTACTGGTGGAGGCGCGTGGTCACGGTACCGGGTTTGGCGCCGTCGAAGCTTCATCCCATAACACTCGAACTGAGCCTCCGAACGAAGGAGGCGCGCTGTGCACGCGAACGGGCCTCGGCCCTCACCGCGTATAGTGAGAGAGTGAGAATGAGTTTCCGATCCCGGGTTTTGACGGAAGGGCTGGAACAGCAAGCCGTCGCGAAGCTGTTTGCCGAGGAGATGCGCGCATATCACACGCTTCTCATTCATCTCGAAGCCGCTTGGGCGACCACGCCCGAATGGGGCGCCGTCAATGACCGCGACCGCGATTTGTTGGCGTACCACAAGATATGGTCCGGCGTTGCGGAGCACGGGTTTGCCGGCGTCAGCCCGCAACAATTCGTCGAGCGGCACTGCGCGGAATTCGACGAGGAGACACGCGCCGGCATCAAAGGCCTTTTGCGTCGCGGCGACGCACTTGCGACCGGGCTCGAAGCGGATGCTATTCAGTGTCTCCAGCGGATGGGAGAGCGAGAGACACCGCTCCGTTTGGCCGTCGTACAGCGCACCATCGCGCGAGCGCGCGCAGAGGCGGCGAAACAGTTACAAGCTGACGGGGATGCTCCGGACCTTCTTAGGAGCCGTTTCCCACTCAACGAAAGCCATGCCGTGGACCGGTGGGCGACCGTTGACCCCTTTGCGAGTGCAAGCGCAACGATGGCGAATGTGTTGCCGCAGGCTGGCCCCCTTACGCGATCAAAGCTCACGCCCGATCAACAGGAATTTGCCAAAATGTCGCCGACTGCCGTGGCAGAGCGATACCTAGCGACGGCGTACGGGCATCTTGATCACCGGTCGGGCAGCAAACGTCCGGCTAGGACCGTCGGCGACTCGACGTATCGCGATTTCAAGTGGGCGGCGCTGCTCCTTCAGAAATCCCTCGACCAGCCGAAGCCGTTCGCCGAAGTCTCCTTGAATGATCTCGTCAACTTAGATCGTCTGTTCGACACAATCCCGATTTCATTCGGCAAATCGGTGAGAGATCGCCGTGCCAGCCTCACCCTAGAACAGGTCAAAAAGGAGGCGGAGGAAAGCGTCGCAGCAGGATCGCTAGATTCCGAAAAAGTCGGCCTCAGCGTCGCGACCACGAACAAGCATTGGCACAGTCTCGCGCGACTGCACGACTACCTCCGTCAGAACGTGCCCACCGTCTCCGAGTTAGACTTCGCGAGGTTCATCACCCCTGACGACAAGTCGGCACGCGAGGCTCGAGATCCCCTGACGGTTGACCAGGGCATCGCGCTCTTCAGCCTCCCTCCTTGGACGGGATGCGCAGGCGTGAAGCGGCGCCTCGAACCAGGACCCCATATAATTCATGACGGTCTCTACTGGGTCCCTCTGCTTGTCTGGTACACCGGCGCAAGGCGCGAAGAAGTCTGCAAGTTGATGTTGAGCGACATTAAAATAAACGGTGGTACGGCATGCATTATGTTCCGGAACACCGAAACAGGTCGCGTCAAGTCATCAAATTCTCGGCGCACTGTCCCACTCCACGCAGAAATTTTGCGTCTTGGTTTCAGTCGCTTCGTTGAGAAGATGAGTTCGCAAGGAGAAACTTTGCTGTTCCCCGATTTGTATCCTGCACCGGGCACAAAGCGCACCATTGGTGACGTTTTCTTTCGTATGTGGTGGTCCGAACTCAAAAAGCACATTCCGGACTTAAAGCCGGGTCAAGGCCTCCACGCGGTCCGCCACACGGTCGCGGGTGCTCTAAGAAACAATGGCATTGCACTCGAGGATCGGAACGACATCCTTGGGCATAGTCAGAAGGGGCTTGGGGAGGGCGCCGAACGATATCCGGGAGCCCTTAACGTGGAAATCATGCGATCGCATTTGGACCTGGTGCCCGTCATCACCGATCATCTGCCGACTTGCACGGAGTCCATTCTTTTGCCGAAAGAGTATCGTAAGCCCCGCCCCTCGCGTCAAAGGGGCGTCCACGATAGCGAGAAATGAACTACCGCTTATTGGCGGGAACTTTCACCATGGTCGTGTCGCACAGTCTATGGTGCCGGCGTGAACGGGCTTGGCCCGTTGGAGTCGTTGGTCGATGATTTTGCCGCTGAGCCAGAGCGCTTGATAGACCTAGCGGTACGTTCGCACAGCAGGCGAAAACAATTATTCGGTCAGGTAGTTGACGGCCTCGCCAACGGAAGCTTTGCGCCCTAACTTCGGTCATTCAGCCTCGTGGAAGTTGCTCTAGAGAACGGACGCTTATTCATGGGCCAGCCACCGACACGACTCGGGTAAAGCGGAACGGACGCTTGCGGGCTCGGATGCGCGAAAGCTGAGGCTGGTTCAGCGCGATAGCAACGATGCGCCAACTTTCACCGCTAATGGCGGGCGTGCAATGCCCGGAGTCGGTATCCATACATGGTCACAATAGGCTGCTGATCGACCACCTCTTTCTGGTATGGCGGCCCGCAATGATCACCGACTACCATTCGAAATATATCGCTTGTGAGCTCACGCGCCGCCGCTCGTCGGACAGTGCTGAGAAGCTCGCCGTAGCGGTCGCGGGTGCGCAGGTTGATATGAACCCGCATCAGGTGGACGCGGCGCTGTTCGCGTTCGCTTCACCGCTCTCCAAAGGCGCCTTGCTCGCCGACGAGGTTGGGCTTGGGAAAACCATCGAGGCGGGGTTGGTGATCTCTCAGCGCTGGGCCGAGGGCAAGCGGCGGATACTGATCATCGCGCCGTCTAACCTGAGGAAGCAATGGCATCAGGAGTTGAGCGAGAAGTTCTTTTTGCCTTGCTCAATCCTTGAGACGCGCTCCTACAACGCGGCCGTGAAGGCAAGCAATCCGCGCCCTTTTGATCAGGCCGCAAGCGTCGTGATCTGTTCCTATCAGTTCGCCCGGAACAAGGCCGCGGACATCCGCGCAACGCCCTGGGATCTGGTCGTCATCGACGAGGCGCATCGGCTTCGCAATGTCTATAAGCCGTCGAATGTCATCGCAAACACGCTGAAGCAGGCGTTGGCCGATCGCCATAAGCTGCTGCTGACCGCGACGCCGCTGCAGAATTCGCTGCTCGAACTCTTCGGCCTGGTCAGCTTCATCGACGAGCACTCCTTCGGCGACCTGAAAAGCTTTCGCGAACAGTTCGCCAACCTGTCGCAGCAGCGGACCTTCGAGGTGCTTCGCGAGCGACTGAAGCCAGTCTGCCATAGGACCCTGCGGCGCCAGGTCACGGCCAATGTACCCTATACAAAGCGGCATGCGATCCTCGAGGAATTTAGCCCGGACGAGGCGGAGGACCGGCTTTATGAGCTCGTCTCTGCCTATCTCCAGCGGGACAATCTTCAGGCGCTGCCTCCTAGCCAACGCTCGCTAATGACGCTTGTTTTGCGGAAGCTGCTGGCCTCGTCGACATTCGCCATCGCTGGCGCGCTCACCTCGATCTCGCAGCGGCTGCAACGCCGGCTGGATGCGAGCCGTCCAGCCGAGGCCGTGATCGACGAGCTCGCCGAAGACTATGAGGCGCTAGACTCCACCGTGGACGAATGGCCGGACGATCGGGCCGACGAGCCGCTGACGGAGGGCGATCAGCGCGCGCTGGCGGCGGAGATCGCAGAACTCGCCTCGTTCGCGCAGCTGGCGACCTCAATCGAACAGAATGCCAAAGGCAGGGCGCTGCTCCAGGCGCTGGACGTTGGCTTCGCCAAGGCGCGCGAGCTTGGCGCCGAGGAGAAGGCGATTATCTTCACCGAGTCCCGCCGCACACAATCCTATCTGCTGCGCGTCCTGGCGGACAGCGCCTATGCCGACCGAATCGTCCTGTTCAACGGCACCAACACGGACGATCAATCGAAGGCGATTTATGCAGAATGGCTTGCACGGCACGCCGGCTCCGACCGCGTGACCGGATCAAAGACCGCCGACATGCGGTCCGCCTTGGTCGATTATTTCCGCGAACAGGGCCGGATCATGATTGCAACCGAGGCGGGCGCCGAGGGGATCAACCTCCAGTTCTGCTCGATGGTAGTGAACTATGACCTGCCCTGGAACCCGCAGCGCATCGAGCAGCGGATCGGGCGCTGTCACCGCTACGGCCAGAAGCATGACGTCGTCGTCGTCAACTTCCTGAATCGCAAGAATCAGGCGGACCAGCGCGTCTATCAGCTGCTGTCGGAGAAGTTCCACCTATTCGAAGGCGTATTCGGCGCCAGCGACGAGGTGCTGGGCACGATCGAGTCCGGCGTAGATTTCGAAAAGCGTATAGCCGGCATCTATCAGCAATGCCGGAAGACCGAAGACATCCGATCCGCATTCGACAAGCTCCAGCTGGAGCTGAGCTTCGAAATCAACGAGGCGATGACTAGCGCCCGGCGCAAGCTTCTCGAAAACTTCGACGATGAGGTCCGCGAGAAGCTGAAGCTGCGCAACGCGGATACAAGCCAGCATCTCGACGCCTTCGAGCGCCAGCTGATGCGGCTTGCCGCGCACGAACTTCGCGATGACGCCGACTTCCTCGGCTTCTCGTCCTTCCGCCTCAACGCGTTGCCGGCTTGGATGAATGGCGCGAACGTCCCGACCGGCCTGTACGAGCTGCCGCGGCGCACGGGCGAGGCGCATCTATTCCGAGTTAACCACCCGCTTGGCGAAGCGATCATCGGGCGGGCGCTGACCCGCGATCTTCCCACCGCCGAGGTGCTGTTCGATTATTCGGCGCACGAAGGCCGCGTCTCGGCGATCGAGCCGCTGGTCGGTCAATCGGGCTGGCTGACAGCGTCGCTGTTGACGGTGGATGCCCTCGGCCAGAGCGAGGATCATCTGCTCCTGGCTGGTGTGACCGATGGCGGGGCGGCGCTTAGCGATGAGGCGGCGACGCGGCTGATGACGATAGGTGGGCGGGTGGCCGGCGGTGGGGCCGTGCCGGAGGGGATTACCCCAAAGCTCAACCAGGCCCTGTCGGCGCAGCAGGACCGGATCCGCCGCTCAATCTCCGAACGCAACGCCCGCTTCTTTGAGGCCGAAGCGGACAAGCTGGACGGCTGGGCGGATGATTTGAAGGTCGGGCTGGAGCGCGAGATTAAAGAACTTGATCGTCAGATCAGAGACGCTCGTCGCGCAGCCGCGGCTGCGCTTACGCTCGAAGACAAACTGGCTGGACAAAAGGCCGTCAAAGCGCTGGAAAGTGAAAGGAATACGAAGCGTCGCTCGCTGTTTGATTCTCAAGACCGGATTGACGAGCAGCGTGCCGAGCTGATCGCCTCCATCGAGGGGCGGCTCGAGCAGGGGGTGACGGTCAAAGAGCTGTTTACGATCCGCTGGGGGGTGGAATGAATAATGGGGAGACGCCGTCAAGGCTGCTGGCCACGGATGTGGTCGACAAGTTGGTCGAGGCAGGGCTGTTGCGGAGCGGCAGGCGCGACGCCCTGATCGACAAGATCGCGGCCGGCGGCATGAAGACCGGGGACTGGAAGCTTGAAATCGAGCTCGCATCCACAAAAGCCGACGCGGCGTGACCGGCAGCCCGCTGAAAGCGCTCACCCTCACCGCCTTTCGCGGATCGTGCGGTTCCTTCAAGCTCGGCTTTGAGCCGGGGCGCAAGCTGACGCTCGTTTATGGGGAAAACGGCACCGGCAAGACCACGATCTGCGACGGCCTCGAGTTCCTGGCGCGCGGCGAGGTCGGGTCGCTGAACAAGCGCGGGCTGGGCGGATCGCTGGAGAAATACTGGCCTTCGGCCAACAAGACGCTGGCCGACATCGAGGTCGTGCTGGAGACCCATTCGGCCACAGAGACATGCACCGGTCGGTTCGTGGGCAAGCAGATGTCCGTCGAGCCGGCGGCGCACCGCCCGCTCGTGGAGCTGCTGCGGCAGCAGCAGATCACCGAGCTGATCGAGACTGCCCCGGGCAAGCGCTATGAAGCGCTCCAGCGATTTATCGATGTTATCGAGGTGGAACAGTCAGAAGGCGCCCTGCGCAAGCTAGTTGACGAGCTGGAGGCCGACAGGCGCGATGCGGAACGCTCCGAGCTGGACAGCTTTGCGGCGCTGCAGGGCCTGTTCGAGGCGGCTGGCAAGCCCGACGATACGACGGCGCTCGCCTGGGCGAAGAGCCTGCTGGCTGATCCGGAGGAGGGTGCCGAAGCCGAGTTGAAGGCGGTCGCCCACCTGCGGGGCGTCATGGGTGCGCTGTCCGCGTATCCGGGCTTGCGCGAACAGAATGACGCGGCCCTGCAGGACGCTGGAGGCGCACTGACGGATGCGCAGCAGGCGGCTGCCGCCACCATATCGGGCGCAGCAGACGATGCCGCCGAGATCGTGCAGGTGCTGCAGGCCGGGCGCGTATATCTTCACGCCCATGCTAAGCCGGCTGAGTGCCCCCTTTGCACGAGTTCAGAAAGGGTGGCCGGCCTTGCCGACGCGATCGAGGCGCGGCTGGGCCAGCTCGCGGCCGTGCAGCAGGCTCAGGCCAACCTGTTTAAATGCGAGGCAAGCCTGCAGCGCGCAAAGGCCGCGGTCGCGCAGCTGAAGGACAACTACGAACGGTCGCGAGCCGACTATGCCGCCGCCAAGGCCGCTCACGGCTGGGACGCCACCTATGCTTTTCCTCCGTCCGGACCGCCCGAGGACATTACGGAGCTCCGGCCATGGCTGACCGACGCTGCGCTTGCAGCCGAGACCTGGGCCAAAGCCGAGGCGCGGCTGTTGAGCGGAGCGGAGCGGCGCAAGGCGGTGAAGAGCGCTTACGATCGCTACGAGACAAACACCGTGCGCAAGGATCGCGCCGCGGCGGCGCTGCCAAGTGCAGAAGCGGGGCTGGATATCTGCGTCAAGACCCGGCAGGCATTCACCGACACCATCATGGCGGAGATCGCCACGCAGGTGGGGGAGCTGTACGAGAAGGTGCATCCCGGCGAGGGTCTGGAGAAGATTGCCCTCCAGCTTGACCCGAAGAAGCGAGCCTCGGTCGAGATGCAGGCGAAGTTCTCGGGCAAGGATGTCCCGCCGCCGGCATATTTCAGCCAGTCGCATCTGGATACGCTGGGCCTTTGTGTCTTCCTTGCCCTTGCGTTGCGCGATAAACCAAACACGAAGATCCTGATCCTGGATGACGTCCTGGGCAGTGTGGACGAGCCCCATGTCGAGCGTGTTATCGGCATGATCTATGGCGTTAGCGAGAAGTTTCGGCACACCATTATCACGACGCATTACCGGCCCTGGCGGGAGAAGTTTCGCTGGGGTGAACTAAAGCCCGATCAGCAATGCCAGTTCGTAGAGCTCGTGCCTTGGACGATGACAGAGGGCCTACGCTCCAAGAGCACGCTGCCCGAGATCGCCCGGCTGAAGAAGCTGCTCGGCGAGGACGATCCCGACATTCAGGCGATCGCCGGCAAGGCGGGGGTGATCCTTGAGGAGATCCTGGACTATCTAACGCTCAAGTACGGCTGTGCCGTGCCGCGGCGGCATGGAGACGCCTATACGCTCGGCGACCTCCTCCCGAACGTCAGTGGCAAGCTGCTAGCCGCTCTGCGGGTGGAGATCGTGACGGCGGTGCCGGCAGGCGCGCCGACCATCGTCACCGTGGAGCTGAAGCCCATCCTGGACGATCTGCGCGACATCGCGCAGACGCGGAACGTAATGGGTGCGCATTTCAACAAGATCGCGTTCGACCTCTACCCCGCCGACGGAATCAAGTTCGCCCGCAAGGTCGAGACACTTGCCGACGCACTAATATGCCCCGATCACGGTTGGCCCGGCCGGAACAAGTCAGGCAGTCACTGGAGCAACGGCGGCGATACGCGGCGGCTTCACCCCCTTCAAAAGCCGGCCTGACATGGCCATCCGACCCGAGCAGTTCGCGATTCTCAAGCTGCATCTAGAGAAGGTCTACGTCCCGCACCTGCCGAAGCTGTTGCAGCCGAAGACTCCGGACGAGGACCTGAAGAAGAACATCGACCGCTCATTTGCCGCGTTTGCAATCGACCATATCTGCCAGATCGATCCCAAACGGGCGGCAAGGTCGGTCGTGGACGATTTCGATGATTATGGCATCGACGCCATCTACTATCACGCCCGAACTAAGACCCTGTATCTGGTTCAGGCGAAGCTCAAGGACACATCGTCGTTTAGCCAGAAGGAAGCTTTGGCATTCAACCAAGGAATCCGGAAAATCGTGAACGGCGATTATTCCGGCTTCAATCAAAACATCTTGAATCGCGAGTCGCAGATTCGAAGCTACCTCGATCATTGCGATCACATCGAGGTCGTGGTCGCCCATACCGGCGAGGGCATTCACGTCCACGCAGACAAGGCGATGAAGGAGTTGCTTGAGGACAAGGCGGGCGGAGAAGGCCGCCTGAAGGACAGCATCCTCGATTTCGGCGCTGCGCGAGCTGTTGACGGACTTCACATGGTGAACGCCGTGGAGCCGGTCAGTTGCCGTATCACGCTACGTAACTACGGCGAAGCAACGAACCCGAAAGTTGCCTATTACGGAACCGTGGCCCTCTCTGATCTCGCAGATCTCCACAAGAAGCACGGGAAAGCCCTCTATCAGAAGAACATTCGAACATGGCTGGGTCACAAGACCCCTGTGAATGAAGCAATCATGGAGACGCTGGCGACCAAACCAGCACGGTTCCAGTATCTGAACAACGGGGTGACGGCGCTGTGCGAGCAGATCGCACCAAAAGGAGGCGTGAAGACCGAACACCGGGACTTTGAGCTCACCGGCTTCTCGATAATCAACGGAGCGCAGACCGTTGCCTCGACGGCCACGTTCGTCACCGAAAACCCTGCCGCCGACATCTCCTCGGCAAACGTAATGATCACACTGATCAGAGCGGACGCGGAAGGGGATTTCGGCAAAGACGTCACTCGGGCGCGCAACAATCAGAATGATGTGAAGGAGATCGCCTTCGCGGCGCTGGACGAGGAGCAGGAAAGAATCCGCCGTGAGCTGCAACACTTGGATATCGAATATGTCTACCGTGTGGGTGAGGCCGTATCCGGACACAACCCGAACCGGATCATGGTGGCCGAAGCCATTCAGGCCCTCGCCATGCTAGAGCTCGATCCGCGCTATCCGGTCTGGATGAAGCGCTCGCTCGTTGATTTCCAGAAAACTGATGGCGAGCCGTACAAGCAGATTTTCAGTCAGTCTCTCAGCTCGATCAAGCTCGTCAATGCCGTCAGGGTTAATCGATACGTCCGGGAGCAGATCGCGGCCTCGGTCAGGGGGTGCTGGTACGAGGAGCGGAAAGCGTACAAGCATGGCGAGTATGCGATGAGCTTCGTCTTCACGAAACAATTCCGGCAGGTAATCGACGGCACTGACATGGTTGACCGCCAGAAGCTGCTTTCGAAGGGCAGCGCTCCCTACGATCAGCTCCGGCAGCATCATTGGGACATCATACAGTCGATACCCTGGCCGGGACCGCTGGCGATTTCAAAAAATCAGGATCGCACGTTGGACGTAATCCGCCGCCTAATGACCCGGCAGTACGGGTTGAAGGGCGATCAGGCCATTAAGGCTCTCCGGGCGAAGAACGTAACGGGCCAGCCCTATCAGATCGACCTCTTCAAATACCTCGCCGGCAAGGCGCCTCAGATCAAAGACGTGACATGACCAAGAAGCAGAAGCTTGAACTCACCTGGGTAGGCAAAGAGAACCGGCCGCGGCTGGAGCCGCGGATCCTTATCGAGGATTCAGCCAAGAGCTACCATGCGGCTGCCCGTGTGACCAAACAAGACATTTTCGAAAACGTGCTGATCCACGGCGACAATCTGCTCGCGCTGAAGGCGCTAGAGGCGGACTTTGCAGGCAAGGTGAAGTGCGTTTACATCGATCCTCCGTTCAATACTCAGCAGGCGTTTGATCATTATGACGATGGAGTTGAGCATTCGCTCTGGTTGTCTTTGATCCGTGACCGGCTGGAAATCATTCATCGCCTTATGGCATCAGACGGGACTCTCTTTATCCACATTGACGATAACGAGTTGGCCTATCTGATGGTCCTAGCGGATGAGATTTTTGGACGTCGAAATCGTGTCAACGTAGCCACGTTCAAACAGGGTTCCGCTACGGGCCACAAATCGATCAATCCTGGCCTTGTTAGTACGTCAAACTTCATTCTCATCTATGCGAAGGATAAGTCCGACTGGCGCCCCAACCGTGTCTTCACTGCTCGACCCGAGCGGGACAAGCGATACGGTCAGTTTGTCGAAAATGTTGAAGAGCCATTTGATCAATGGCGCTTCTGCACTCTGATGAGAGCCTTTGCTCAAAGTAAGAATATACCAGAAAAGGTAATCAAGAAGACTCTTGGTGATCAGTTTGAGAATGAGATTTCAGAATTTGTGCATCAAAATGCGAGAGCGGTCACCCAGCTCGCTCGTCCGAACTACGATGCGGTCAGTGCCGCCGCGCGCCAGCTGATTGACCAGTCGAAGGCGAGACCCGGTACTGTCCTCAAACTCGAGCGGGAAGGCTTGTCGGATATTTATCTCGTGGGTGGCCAGCGGATCTTATTCTACTCAGATAAACTTAAGCTGGTTGACGGTCGCTATGTGGCGGGGGAGCCGCTAACGACGATTTGGGACGACATTCTGTCCAACAACCTCCACAATGAAGGGGGAGTAGAGTTTCCTAAAGGCAAGAAGCCTGAAGCTCTTATCAAGCGATGCATCGAATTGGCGACTCAGCCAGGTGACATTGTCTTGGACTCGTTCGGCGGGTCGGGGACCACAGGTGCAGCGGCACACAAAATGGGCCGCCGCTGGATCATGGTTGAACTGCGGGATCAGGCCCATACCCATATCATCCCGCGTTTGCAGCACGTCATTGACGGAACTGACCAAGGCGGAATCAGTAAAGCGGTTGACTGGAAGGGGGGCGGTGGATTCCGCTATTATGAACTCGCGCCATCGCTGCTCGAAAAGGATAAATGGGGCCGCGAGGTCATCAGCAAGGTCTATGACGGGACGATGCTGGCGCAGGCGCTGTGCAAGCTTGAGGGCTTCACCTACGCACCCAGCGACACCGATTACTGGCGACACGGCCATTCATCGGAGAACGACTTCATCTATGTGACGACGCAGACGCTCTCACCTCAGCAGCTCGCCGCGCTAAGCGACGAGGTAGGCGACGGGCGTAGCCTGCTCGTCCTGTGCTCGGCATTCTTCGGCAACACCGACGCGTTCCCGAATCTGACGGTGCGAAAAATCCCCAATCATATCCGCGCTCGCTGCGAATGGGGGCATGACGATTACAGCCTGAACATCGCCAATCTACCGCAGGTCGAGCCGCCGCCGCTGCTGGCGCAATCAGGGTTGTTCGACCGCCAGGATGCCGCGGGGGACGTGGACGCATGAGCAACCAACGCCACGTCAACGCCGTTGCAGGCCGCCTAAGCCTGCGCCCGCCGCAGCGTCGCAGCCTTGAGATTCTGGATCGGGTGACCGAGATCGTCCCGCCGGGCAAGGCGACGGACACCGCCGCCGCGCTCGACACGATCCGCAGCGAGTTCCCGGGCGTGACCGACTTCGAGCGGGATTTTCCATCGCTCTGCTTCGCGCTTGCGACCGGCGTCGGCAAGACGCGGCTGATGGGTGCGTTCATCGCCTATCTGAAGCTCGCGCACGGTATAAACAACTTCTTCGTGCTCGCGCCGAACCTAACGATCTACGACAAGCTGATCGCCGACTTCACGCCCAACACGTCAAAGTACGTGTTCAAGGGCATTTCCGAGTTCGCGATCTCGCCGCCCGTGTTGACCACCGGCGAGACCTATGAGCGGCAGATCGCGTCGGGCGGGCAGCTTTTTCCCACGACGATCAACATTTTCAACATCGCGAAGATCTCGTCCGAGGTGCGCGGCGGGCGAAGCCCACGGATCCGGTCGTTTCGCGAGGAGATCGGCGAAAGCTATTTCGACTATCTCGCCAGCTTGTCCGACCTCGTCATGCTTATGGACGAGTCACACCGCTACCGCGCCACCGCCGGCATGCGGGCGATCAACGAGCTGAAGCCGATCCTCGGGCTGGAGGTCACAGCGACGCCCTTCGTCGAGGGCACCCGCGGGCCGGTGCCGTTCCGAAACGTCATCTTCGACTATCCGCTGGCGCGGGCGATGGAGGATGGCTTTGTGAAGGAGCCCGCTGTCGTCACCCGCCGAGATTTCAATCCGGCCGGCAAGTCGCCCGAGGCCGTCCAGACGATGAAGCTGGAGGATGGCATCCGGCTGCATGAGAGCGTCAAGGTCGATCTGGAGACTTACGCGCGCGAGAATGGCAAGCCGATCGTCAAACCCTTTGTCCTGATCATCGCCCGCGACACCACGCATGCCGCCGAGCTGATGCAGCTGATCAGGTCGGATGCGTTCTTTCAGGGTCGCTACGCGGACAAGGTCATCCAGGTCGATTCCAGCGTCAAGGAAGAGGAGACCGTCCAAAAGCTGCTAACGGTCGAGCATAGCGACAACCCCGTTGAGATCGTCATCCACGTCAACATGCTGAAGGAAGGCTGGGACGTCACCAATCTCTACACGATCGTGCCGCTTCGCGCCGCGAACGCGCGAACCTTGATCGAGCAGAGCATCGGCAGAGGGCTGCGCCTTCCGTATGGAAAGCGCACTGGCGTCACGCCGGTCGACCGGTTGAACATCGTCGCCCATGATCGCTTCCAGGAAATCGTCGACGAGGCAAACAACCCGAGTTCGCCAATTCGGTTGAAGGCGCTGGTACTGGATCCGGTCGATTTCGAGCGGAAGACGGTTACGGTAGTTTCGTCCCCGACCATACTCGGCGATCTCGGACTTCAGTCGCCGCAGGGGAGAGACGGTGCGGCGCTCGCCGGACTGCCGCCTACGCCTGCTTTCACCGATTCGGGCGACTTGGCGGTCGCGCAGCTAGCCTATGATGCCTTCCGCAAGCTCGCGCGCGAGCCGGACAAGGTGCCGAGCGTGTCCTATCTTTCGCGCCCCGAGGTGCAGGCTCAGGTCATCAACGAGGTCCGGAGCCAGTACCGACCCCCGCAGATGGAGCTCGAGGGGATCGCGAAGACGGAACCCGACATGGCCGCCGTGATCGCCGCGACTGCCGCGCTAATGGCTGAGCGGACGATTGATATTCCCCGGATTACCGTGATGCCGAAGGGGGAGGTCAAGACAGGGTTTAAGCCGTTCACGCTCGATCTGTCCGGGATGCGATATGCCGCCCCGGACGATGTGCTCTGGGCTAAGCACCTTCGCACTGACCAGGTTGACATCATTGGCATGAGCCAGGCAAACTTCCTGGAGCAGCGCCTGGAGGACTATGTCGTCAGCGGGCTGATCGATTTCCCAGACATCGCCTATGATGAGCATGCCGACCTGCTCTACGACTTGGCCGCGCAGGTCGCGCGTCACCTACTTAGTTATCTGTCGGAGGAAGAAGCGCGGAAGGTACTGGCGCTCGAGCAGCGCGGGATCGCGAACGCTGTCCATGCTCAGATGCTTGACCACTTCTGGAAGGATGAACGCGTCGAGTATCATTACGAAGTCCGGCAGGGCTTCACCGAATTGAAAGAAAGCGCCTACACCGCGCTGCGCGAGCCGCCGCTCGACTATCGCACGTCACCGGCCGACAAGAGCAATATGGCCCGCTACCTGTTCGGCGGCTTCAGCAGATGCCTTTCGACTGTAACGAAGTTTCACTCCGATTCCGAGCGGAAACTTGCCATAATCCTGGAGCGTGAGGCGGCGAAATGGCTTCGACCAGCCAAGGGCCAGTTTCAGATGTTCTACCGGTCGGGCAACGATCATCTTGAGTATCAGCCGGACTTCGTTGCTGAGGCGGCGGAGCGGATCTTTATGCTAGAGCCAAAACAGGCTGGGCAGATGCAGGACGCCGACGTTATTGCAAAGCGGGACGTCGCCGTGCGTTGGTGCGCCGCGGCGAGCGAGCATGCGCGCTCCTATGGTGGCAAGCCGTGGCTTTACGCGTTGATCCCACATGATGCTATTAGCGAGAATATGACGCTGGATTTTCTTACACGGCAGTATGGGGTCTCCTGAACGGCGCCTTCCTGACCGTGTAGATTAGCTCCCTCAATGGATTGCGTTGCAAGAAGAAGCGTCGTTCGACGGCTTGCTGCCTTGGCTAGCTGCGAGGCAGTACCTGAACCAGTGACCGCTTGCAGGCAGGCGTAGACTGCTGTGAACGTCCGAACGTGGGTCTTTGCGGCGTCAGCAGACAGCTGAACGAAGGTCCGCTTCCTCGCGTAACTGCCCGATAGCCGCCAATCAGTAAACGGCCCAGAAGCATCCATACTCGGCGTTCTTTACTCGGCCAATCACGGCCGAGGAGATGAACCATGGGATACTC
>CAKZIN010000008.1 GCA_936933955.1 uncultured Sphingopyxis sp.
CCCGGCAGGGCCGGAACGCTTGCTCCCGGGGCGGCTTCGACCGTCGGCATCGGGCGAGTGCCCCCGGTCTGCCCGCCGTGCATGTCGTTGAGGATCAGGCGGCGCGCGGTCGTGGCGTCCTGATACCCGTCGGTCGGTAGCGCGATCTGCCCCGATGAGACCGGCCGGACGAGATACGGCGTGATGACGATCACGAGCTCCGTTTCACCGCGGCGGAAGCTGTCGGACTTGAACAGCGTGCCGAGGATCGGGATGTCACCAAGGCCAGGCGTACGATCGAGCAGCCCGCTCGAGCGATTGGACATCAGCCCGGCGATCATGAAGCTTTCGCCCGACCCCAGCTCGACCGTGGTTTCGGTCCGTCGGACGGAGAGCGCGGGGATCTCGATCCCCTGCACTCGGATCGCCCCATCGGACGACAGCTCCGACACCTCAGGCCTCACCCGCAGTGAGATGCGACCGTTCGACAACACCGTCGGGGTGTAGGTCAGGCCGACGCCGAAGCGCTTGTAGGTGACGCTGATCGCGTTCGAGCCTGGGTCCGGCGTCGGGATCGGATACTCGCCGCCCGCCAAGAAGTCGGCGGTCTCGCCTGACAGCGCGGCAAGGTTGGTTTGCGCGAGTGTGGCAACCAGCCCGGCGCGCTCGGCGAGGTCGAGCGTCGCCAGCAGGTTGAGCCCGAACAGTCGTCCACCCGCCGCAAAGGTCGTCGCGTCGGCCAAACGGTTGATGGTGTAGTTCACCGCTCCGTTCGCATCCGGCGCGGAGATCGTGCCGTTGTTACGGTTGGTGAAGGCCCCGAACAGAAACCCGTTTCCGTCATTGTCGCGGGTGGTGAGGTTGCCGCCGATCTGGCGCGCAACCGACTTGTTCACCTCCGCGATGCGCACCTGCAGGTTCACCTGAAGCGGAGTTGCTGTCTGCAGGCGGGAGATGACGCGGGTGTTCTCCCCGACGAAAGCAGTAACCAGCCGGTCAGCTTCGGCCGCATCCTCCGGGCTGGCAACGGTGCCGGTGAGCAGCACCAGTCCGTTCATCGGCGTCACGCGAATGTCCGCGTCCGGCATCGCGAGCGAGAGCATCTGGTCGATCGTCTCGACGTTGCGAGCGACACGGGCGATGGTCGAATACACGACGCGACCGCTGCGGTCGGTGGCGTAGATGCTCGTCTCCCCCGGGCCCTTCGCGAACACGTAGAGCTGCGTCGACGAGCGGACCTGCACATCGGCGACCGATTGATCGGCGACGAACACGTCGGTCATCGGCGTCGGAAGCGAGACGAGCCGTCCGCGCCCTATCGACAGCACCAGCTCGCTATTGGCCGGCGGGGTCTGCCGGGCCTGGGCGAGAAGTGCCGAGGGGCTCGCGATCGCGACGCTCGTGAGGGCGAGGGCGAGGGCGGTGCGCACGGTCTTCACCCGTGGGCGTGCATTCAAAATGCTCATGTTCAGTTCCCCCGCACCGGGACGACCGTTACCTGGTCGCCGCGCGTCACCCGAACCACTGGTCCGGCTGAATTCGTTGTATTCCCACCCGCCGCGCTGCGCACCGGTGCTTCCGAAACCGTAGCGGACGGCGCGATCGAAGCGCGTCGTGCCAGATCCTCCCGAGCACGGTCGCGGGCGGCGGCTTGCGCCTTGCTGATGAAGTTGCGCGGCACGTAGCGCGAGATATCGGAGCCGGTGGTGGCACCCTGGCTGCCGACCTCCGGCCGCCGCGTCGCGCCCGCCAGCAGGCGCTGCTCCGCGGTCGCGTCGCCATTGGCGCCGACGTTGACGTTGCCCGAGGCGATCGCCTGCTCAAGGTCGCCCTGCGTGTCGGCGATCGAGCGGAGCGCGAGGCTCAGCGTGCCGAGTGTTCGCGACACGGCGATGGCTTCGGCGATGCGCGGTGTCGCTTCGATCGTGACCGTCGCGAACACCATCGGCGTCGCATTGCCTTCGGTCTGGGCGGGCTGGGTGCGCTGATCGACCGCGAGAACGCGCAGGTTACGCATGATCGTCTCCGTCGCGTTGAGCTTGGACCCGTCCGCGCCCTCCACCTGCTGGGTCAGCAACAGGTCGACGCGGTCGCCCGGAAACACGAAGCCCGACACGCCCTGGTCGTTCGACATCGGCACCGTGACCGCGCGCATGCCGGGGGCAAGCGCTGCGGCGAGAAAGCCCCGGTCGCCCGGGTTCACCAGGCTGCCGCGAGTGACGGGCGCGCCGGCGGTCATCGCCACGCGCACCACCGAGCCGTTGAGCGAAGCGATGTCCGAAGACCCTTCGACATAATATTGCTCGGGCTTCACCAGCCCGGCCGGCCACGCCTGAAAGCGCAGCGATTCCGGGTTGATGATCGTCCCCGCCGGCAGAGGCCGGGTGGCGATGATGATCTTGGGGCCGAGCGCCTCAGGTGCGGCAGCCGCACGCGCCTGCGGCGTCGACGAGCCGCTGACGATACGGTTCACCGCAAATGCCGCGCCGAGTGCGACGAGCACTGCGGCGAGGATCATCACGATCTTTTTCACGTCCATGATGGTTCAAGGCCCCTCTTCCGCCGCCGGGCTGCACACCCGTCTGCGACGTCTCGTTCAGCTCAGTGCGATAAATGGAGAATGGTTAAGATACTGTTGGTGGACTGCCCAAAGCCCCGCGGCGGCGATCGCGACGCCGTAGGGAAGCTCGGGTGAGCCAGCCCCCCGCCGCCACCAGCGGATCACCAGCATGACCGCGGCGATTGCGCCCCCCACGATGGCCATCACCAGCAGCGTCGGCAGCAACAGCGAGGTCGGCAGCCACAGCGCGAGCGCTCCGATCATCTTGACGTCGCCCCCGCCGATGCCGCCGAGGAAGAACAGACCGACGAACGCCGCAAACACCAGCAGCGCGAGCCCCACCTGAAGCGCGAGGTCGGGCCAGAGCTCGATGCCACTCGCAATCCACGCGAGCGGCGCGGCAAGGGCGATGGTGAGGTTGAGCCAATTGGGAATGATGCGGTGGCGCAAGTCGTAGACCGCCGCGATCAGCAGCAGCGCCGCGAGCAGCGCCGCCGGCGCAAGCGCGATGAAAGATTGTGCTGGCCCCATCTCAAAGCTTGGTAGACGGATCGGGTTCATAAACCGTAACCACTACGGGTGCGTTGTTCCCAATCCGGTCACCCGTCGCCCATCCCCCGGCGAGCGATCCCGTCGGGGGCGCTGGAGGATATGATGGCGGCGCGCGATGGCTGGCTGCGCCGCCGCCTGACGCTACCTGCCGCACCGACCGCGCCAGCCAGAGGGTCCATCCTCTTCCTGAGCGGGCGCGGCGACCATTATGAGAAGTATCTCGAGTCAATCAGCATCTGGTCGCGCGAAGGTTGGAATGTCGAGGCGGTCGATTGGCGCGGGCAGGGCGGGTCGGGACGGCTGGCCAGCGGCGACACCGGCCACATTGATGCCTACAGTCGGTGGATCGACGATCTCGCGGACGACTGGGCCTCGTTCGAGGCGAGGTGCTGCGCTCTGCACGTCATCATCGCTCATTCGATGGGCGGCCATCTAGGGCTACGCGCGCTGGCGGAGCGGCGCGTATCGCCTCGCGCGGCGGTGCTGCTGTCACCGATGCTTGGCCTCAACAACCGCCTGCCGAACCGTGTGGGCTCGATCGTCGCAGCTGATGGCGCGATGGCGGGGCGATGACGCTCCCGCCTGGCGCATACCAGCCGAGGTGGACGCATCCGCGACCCGCCGAGGCACGATTTTGACGGGCGATCGCCAATGCTACGAGGACGAGCTGTGGTGGCGCGTGCATCGGCCGGAACTCGCGCTTGGCGCGGGGAGCTGGCGTTGGGTGAGCGAAGCCTACGCGTCGTTCGCGAAGTTGGGCGCGCCTGGCGTCCTGCAGGCGGTCGATACGCCGCTTCTGATGCTCGGTGCAGAGGCGGACGCGCTTGTTTCGGCAACCGCGATCAGGAACGCCGCGAAAGAGCTCCCGCACGCAGAGTTGCACCTTTATCCGCCCCCTGCGGCGCACGAGCTGCTGCGTGAGGTCCATGCCATTCGCAACGATGCCATGGCACGCATTGCCGCCTTCCTCCACGCGCAGACGGCGGGTAGAGCGGCTGGGTGAACTATGACGTTGCCATCATCGGCGCTGGGATCGCCGGTGCTACCCTTGCCGCCGAACTGGCGCCGCACGCACGCGTCCTCCTGCTCGAAATGGAGGAGCTCCCCGGCTACCACGCGACCGGGCGCTCCGCCGCGTTCTGGAGCGAAACCTACGGCGGCCCCGACATCCAGCCGCTGACGACGGCGTCCGGACCGACATTGCGCGACGGGGGTTGGCTCGAACCGCTCGGCGCGGTGCAGATCGGGCGCGCCGAAGATGCGCCGCTGCGTGACGCATTTCTCCAGCGCTTCGCTGAAAGCGGCATCGCGCTCGAGAGCGTTGATCCGCGCGAGCTGGTGCCGGTCTTGCGAGAGGAATGGTGCATTGGGGTGCGGGAGCCAACCTGCGCCTACATCGACGTCGCTGCCCTCCATGCCGACGCCCTCGCACGCGCCAAGCGCGCGAGCGCCACGCTGGTGGTCCGCGCGGACCTCGGAGCTGGGGAGGCTGGCTTGGGCGGTTGGCGGCTGCGCGCGGGGAACGCGGAGTATCAGGCAACCCTCGTCGTCAATGCTGCGGGTGCGTGGGCAGACACGGTCGCCGAGCGATGCGGCGTGGCGCCGATCGGGATCGTGCCGTACCGCCGGACGCTGGTGCAGTTGCTCACCGATCCGGGCCCGGCGGCGGGGATGCCACATCTCGCAAGCCTAGGCGCGGACTTCTACATCAAGCCCGAGGCCGGGGGGCGGGTGTGGGTGAGCCCGCATGACGAAACGCTCGACGTCGCGTCCGACGTCCAGCCCGAAGAACTCGACGTTGCGATCGCCATCGACCGCTTCGAACACGCGCTCAACTGGCGCGTCGCCAAGGTCGAGCGGCGCTGGGCGGGTCTACGCAGTTTCGCGAGTGATCGCCTGCCCGTAGTTGGAGCCGATCCCGCGCAGCCGTCCTTCTTTTGGCTCGCGGGGCAGGGCGGCTTCGGTATCCAGACCGCCCCCGCGATCGCACGCATGGCGGCGCGGCTGATCGTCGGCGATGCAGTGGGCACGATAGGGGAGGATGCGCTGGTCGACCCCGGCCGGTACCTCCCCGACCGTCTTCGCTAGCGGATCAGCGCCCCGCTTCGGCAGCGGCGCAGGCGAGTCGGTCGGCGCGCTCGTTTTCGGGGTGACCGGCGTGCCCCTTCACCCAGTGCCACTCCACGCGATGACGCGCCGCGGCGGCGTCGAGCCGCTGCCACAGCTCCGCATTCTTGACCGGATCGCGCGAAGCCGTGCGCCAGCCATTGCGTTTCCAGCCGTGAATCCACTTGGTGATGCCGTCGCGGACGTAGACGGAATCGGTGGTCAGATCGACGTCGCATGGCCGCAGCAGCGCTTCGAGCGCGGCGATCGCCGCCATCAACTCCATGCGGTTGTTGGTCGTCGGGTTCTCAGACCCGGAGAGCTCACGCTCGCGCTCGCCAAAGCGCAGCACAGCGCCCCAGCCGCCGGGGCCGGGGTTCCCCTTGCACGCGCCATCGGTGAAGATTTGAACGCGGCTCATCGACCGAGGATCGCTTGCGCGGATGCGGTGCGGTAGGCTTCGTAGCGCGCCCAATACTGGCGCGGATCCTTGCGCGCGACGAGGGCGTCGGCGGGCGTCTCGACCCAGTCGAAGGCGCGCGTCAGCGTGAAACGCAGCGCGGCGCGGCGAGCGAGCAACGGCAACGCCTCCAGCTCGCACTCGTCGAACGGACGCTGCTCTTCGTATCCGCTGGCGAGTGCTTCGCTAAGCCGCGGGTCGATGGTGCCCGCGTCATCAAAGCACCACGCCGAGTGCGTCACCGCGAAGTCCCAGGCATAGGAGTCGCTGCAGGCGAAATAGAAGTCGATCACGCCGCTCACCCGGTCCCCCTCGAACAGCAGATTGTCGGGAAAGGCATCGGCATGAACGATCCCATGGGGCAGCTGATCAAGCCCTGTTGAGGTCGCCTCGTCAGCCAGCCCCTCGACCGCGTCGGCGAGGCCCGGAAGGAGGTCGTCGCAGCGCCCGCCGATCCGGGAGAGGAGGGCGCGTAGCCCGGCGAGATCGAACGGGTTCTGCCGCTCGTGCGGGAAATCCCTCGCTGCGAGGTGCAGCCTTGCCAGCGCGCCGCCCGCCGCGCGCGCCTGCGCTGGGATGGGACGTGTCGGGGAGACGCCGCTCAAAAACTCGATGAGGCAGGCTGGTCGCCCCGCCACCTCCTGCACCACCCGACCATCGCGGTCGGCAAGCATCCGCGCGACCGGACAGCCACGCGCATTCAGATGGTCGGTGAGCGCGATGAAAAAGGGGAGGTCGCCCTCCGCCACGCGCCGTTCGTAGAGCGTCAGAATGTAGTTACGCCGCGCCGCGCCGGTTCCTGCATCGAGGAGGTAGTTGCTGTTCTCAACCCCTTCCGCGATCCCCTTGGCACTGTGGAGCGGACTTAAGCCGTAGCGGAACAGAAGCGCCGCAATCTCCTCCGCGTCGACCGCGGTATAGACCGCCATCAGGCCGCCGGTGCGATGTCGGGGGTAAGTGGCGGGGTCGGGACTTCGAGGCCACGCGGGAGCTTGAACACCATGCCCTCCTGCGCTGTGACCACCTCCTCCACCACGACTTCGCGGCGAGCGGAGATCAGGTCGATCACCTCGCGCACCAGAAGTTCGGGGGCGGAGGCGCCGGCGGTAAGGCCAAGGGTGGACACGCGGTCGATCTCCGCCATGTCGATCTCAGCCGCACGTTGAATGAGCCGCGCTGGCGCACCGACGCGCGCGGCGGTCTCGACCAGCCGGACACTGTTGCTGCTGTTGGGCGCGCCGATCACCAGCACCAGCTCGGCTGCGCTGGCGATCGCCTTTACCGCGGTTTGGCGGTTGGAAGTGGCGTAGCAGATGTCTTCGCCCTTGGGCTCGACGATGCCCGGATAGCGCGCGCGGAGCGCCGCGATAACCTCCGCCGTGTCGTCGACGGAAAGCGTCGTCTGCGTGAGCACCGCAACCCGCCCGCTCGGAAATTCCGGCAAGTTTGCGACGTCGTCCACCGTCTCGACCAGCGTCATCGCCCCCTCCGGGAGCTGGCCGAAAGTTCCGATAACTTCCGGATGCCCGGCATGGCCGACGAAGACGATGTGCAGCCCTTGCTCGTACGCGCGCTCGGCCTGGCGATGCACCTTGCTTACTAGCGGACAGGTCGCGTCGAAGTAGGTGAGGCCGCGTGCCTCCGCCTTGGCCGGCACCGCCTTTGGCACACCATGCGCGCTGAATACGACGGGCACGCCCTCTGGCACGTCGTCGAGCGTTTCCACGAAGACCGCGCCGCGCTCGCGCAGGGCGTCGACCACAAAGCGATTATGGACGATCTCGTGCCGTACGTAGACGGGCGGCCCGTAGCGTTCGATCGCCAGCTCGACGATGCGGATGGCGCGGTCGACGCCCGCGCAGAAGCCGCGCGGCGCGGCCACGAGCAGGCGAAGCGGAGGGAGCGGCGCGGCCACGTCAGGGGAGGGGGAGGACATGGCGAGGCTGATACCCCGCGCGGCCCTCCGGGAAAAGACGTTCAGCCGAAGGCTGGCGCGAAAATCGTCAGGTCGGATTGCTCGGACGCAGCGGGCGGCGCCGGTTCGAACCGACGCCATCCCCGCGGGGTTAGCGTCTCGAGCGGCCGGAACCGCGTCTTGTAGGCCATTCGATCCGACCCCTCGACCCAATAGCCGAGGTAGACGTAAGGCAAGGTGGCGCGGGCGGCGCGCGTGATGTGATCGAGGATGACGAAGGTGCCGAGTCCCTTGCGAGCGGGGACGCCCTCTTCATCGACGGAGCCTTCGGGTTCGAAAAAGCTGTAGACCATCGACAGCCCGTCCGCCTGCCGGTCGGTAATGCAGGCAGCGACGAGCCGACCCGGGCGTCCCGACGGTTCACGCTCGCGATACTCGACCACGCAGGTTTCGACCGGCGAATGTTCGACCATCGCCGCGAAGTCGCCTTCGCTCATGTCGACCATCCCGCCCTCCGGATGCCGCGCGGCCAGGTATCGCGAGAGCAGCGCGTATTGCTCCTCGGTCGCCCAAGATGCGCGCGCTTCGACGATCAGATCGGCGTTGCGCTTGATCACGCGGCGCTGATTGGCGGAGGGCGTGAATTCACCGGCGCACACGCGCACCGACACGCAGGCGGTGCACCCCGCGCAGCTCGGCCGATAGGCGACGTTCTGGCTGCGCCGAAAGCCGATCCGGCCAAGCGCGTCGTTGAGGTCGCCTGCGTTATACCCGGCGAGTTCCGTGAATACCTTTCGCTCAGTACGGCCGGGCAGGTAGGGGCACGGGTTGGCCGCGGTGACGAAAAAGCGCGGGAAACGAAAGGGTGCTGTCACGGCTGCATCGGTCTCGATCGGTCTCTCGTCCGACCTGTCTAGGTCGCGCCCGCTAGAGGTGAAAGAGTCTTAACTACGAATGGCGATTGGGCCGTCAAGCTCGACAAGCCGACCGCTCCGCACCACATCGCGCCGATGGCTTCCCGCCCCTCCCCACGATTTCACGGCCGTGTGCCGTCGGACCGCCTCTGCGCCGTCGCGGGCTGCGAAAGCTTGGGCGAGTTTCGGGCGCCGGGTGGGGGAGGCGGCGACGACGGACCGCCTCTCTGGCGCTGGCTGTGCCTCGATCACGTCAGAGCCTTCAATGCGAGCTACAATTTCTTCGATGGAATGAGCCCCGAGGAGATTGCGGACGCGCATCGGCCCTACGCGGGTTGGGAACGCGAAACGCGTGCCTTCGCCTCCGCCGGCGCGGACGTCCCCCCGCGCTGGAGCGACTTCGCCGATCCGATGGACGCCATCGGCGCGCGCTACGCCGCGCATCGGCGGGCCGCGCCCTCCGCAAAGTTCTCAGCCGACGAGCGCCGCGCCTTGCGCGAGCTGGGACTCGCAGAGGACGCCGACCTGCGCACGGTGCGCCAGCGCTACAGCGAACGGGTGCGCCGCTATCACCCCGACCGCAACGGCGGCGACCGCACGCATGAGGCGGCACTGCGCCGCACGATCGATGCCTGGCAAGTGCTCCGAAAGGCGCGCGCCTTTAGCTGAAGTGCTAGGTAGAGGGGGGCATCGCATCGGCTTGCCACCTCGCGAGCTTGACTGTTCGCGCTTGGCTCCGCAAGCGGCGGGGATGGCCGATAACAGCAACGACATCGAAGCGCGCGGAGCGACCGTGCTCGCCGCCCCCGACCGCGAAGTCGACGTGCGCGACGCGTTCGGAATCGACATCGACATGCAGGTCCCCGCCTTCTCGCTGAAGGACGAGCGGGTACCCGATCTCGACGCGGCATATGTGTTCGATCCGGACACGACGCTCGCGGTGCTGGCGGGCTTCAAGCACAACCGCCGGGTGATGGTGCAGGGCTATCACGGGACGGGCAAGTCGACGCATATCGAGCAGGTGGCAGCTCGGCTCAACTGGCCTTGCGTGCGCATCAACCTCGACAGCCATGTCAGCCGCATCGACCTCGTCGGACGCGACGCTATCGTCCTGCGCGACGGCGTGCAGGTCACCGAGTTTCGGGAGGGTCTGCTTCCCTGGGCGCTGCAGACCCCAACAGCGCTGGTGTTCGACGAATATGACGCCGGCCGTCCCGACGTGATGTTCGTCATCCAGCGCGTGCTGGAGGCGGAGGGCAAGCTGACCCTGCTCGACCAGAACCGCGTGATCCGAGCGAACCCGTGGTTCCGCCTGTTCGCGACCGCCAACACCGTCGGGCTCGGCGACACGACAGGGCTTTATCACGGCACGCAGCAGATCAACCAGGGCCAGATGGACCGCTGGAACATCGTCGTGACGCTCAACTACCTCCCCGCCGCGACCGAGGCGCAGATCGTCCTCGCCAAGTCGGGGGAGATGGATGCGCCCGACGGCAAGGCGCTCGTCGACAAGATGGTAAAGGTCGCTGACCTCACCCGGCAGGGCTTCATGAACGGCGACATCTCAACCGTGATGAGCCCGCGGACCGTCATCAGCTGGGCGCAGAATGCGCTGATTCTGGGCGACGTGGGCTTTGCGTTCCGCCTGTCCTTCCTCAACAAGTGCGACGAGAACGAACGCGTTGTGGTAGCGGAATATTATCAGCGCGTGTTCGGCGTCGACCTGCCGGAGAGCATTGCGCGCAAGGCTGCCTGACCGAGGCGTACTAACGCAAAGACTTTGTTGACCAATCTTCGCTAGCGTCATTCCGGTCGAGAATGATCGAAGGACGGCTTTGCCGATGAACAAGGTCTATGCGGTCGCTGCGGTCAACGCGGTCGTCCTGCTTGGCATAGCATGGGCGCTCGTTGCCACCGGCCTCCTCAACTCGCCGTTCGGGTTGATCATGATGGGCGTGCTGCTGTTCGCCGCTGCCGGCAGCGTGTGGGGTGTGCGCGGTATGGCGCGCAAATCTCGCGAGACGAGCCCACTCCGCGAAACCGCGCACCAGCCCCGGGCTGACGGGGGCCCGCACAAGGAAGCTGTCGCAGACGCCGACCCTTCGCCAAAATCCCGTTTCGGGCGGCGCCTTCCGCGGCGGCGTGCCGAACCTGCGGCGGAACCCGAGGTGGATGATGGCGTGGTCGCCGCAAGGTTGCAGCGCCTGACCGCTCGCCTCGCCGAAAACCCTGAGCCTCCCGTCGAACTTCCGGCGACTGCGGAGGGTGAGCAGCCGCCTGAGGAACTGAACGAGCCGACCGCGCTTGGCCAGGTGCCGACCTATAGCCCTACCGTGTCGGAACCGTCCGCGCCCGCACAAAGCGACGACGCGGAGGATTTCGCGAACCTTTCGGACGACGTCGACTTTGACGACGGGGCCGAGGAGGCTGAAGACGAGGACGCACTCGCGGACGGCGCAGACGAGGCGCTGCACGCATCGTTGAGCCCGTTCATCGCGACCTCGCGTCACCGGCGCGAGCCACTCCGCTTTGAAGCCGACGACGAACAGACCGATGACGTCGGCGAGGAGGAGGACGAAGACGAGGCCGCGGCATTCGGGCTTCACGCGGACACGCACTCCGAACTCAGCGAAGCCGACGAATATTATGACGAGCATCAGTCGGACGGCGGCGGCTCGCACACGTCAGCGATCGTTGTCGCCGATCTTGTCAGCGTCGTGTCCGCGCTGGACCGCGCCGGGTTGGGCGACGCCGAGGATCTCGCCGCGTGGAGCGCACTGCTTCAGGACATGGATCCCTCCGCGCCAGTTTCCCCGGAGGACGCGGTGGCGTTTCGCGACTGGCTGCACGCTCAGGTGCCCGCGAGCGTCGCCGACACGATGTTCCACATTCGAGCGGCCTGAGCGAAATTTGGGCTCTGCCCTTGGCGGTGGCGCTGCCTCTGCCTAAGCGGAGCGCATGTCTGCCCTCACACCCGCCGAAGAGCTGAAGCGCGCGCTGTCAGGCGCAGCAAGGGCGCTCTCGCGCGAGGCGGAGGCGGAGGTCGGCTTCACCAGCGACGCGCCGCACGCGGTTGGCCGAGCGATCAAGGTCGTCAATGTCCCCCGTCTGTTCGGCGAGCGTGAGGTGGCGCAGGCGCGCGGGCAGGCCGATGCTCTCGCGCTAAAGCTGCGGCACCATGACGCGAGCGTTCACGCGCGGCTGCGCCCGAGCGACGCATCCGCGGGTTCCGTGTTCGACGCGCTGGAACAGGCGCGCGTGGCCGCGATCGGCGCGCGCGACTACGCCGGGGTCCGCACCAACCTACAGGCTGAGGCGGACCGCCGCTTTGCCGCCGACCCCATCAGCCGAGCCCGCTCCGCAAAGGACGTGCCGCTGCCATCGGCGATCGAGATCATCGCGCGCGAGCGGCTGGGCGAGCTGGTTCCGCCAGCGAGCGCAGCGGAGGGCCTGCGACTTGTCTCGGAGGGGATCGAGGCGAAGGCGGCGGAGGAATTCGAGACGCTGCGTTCGGCGCTCGACGATCAGGCGGCGTTCGCGCGGCAGGCGATGACGCTGCTCGAGCATTTGGGGCTGATCGACCTCGCCTCCCCGCTCGAACCCACCGACCCCGACGACAGCGGCAACGACGATGCCGACAGCGACGACAGCGACGACAGCGACGATGGCGAGGCGGAGGGCCAGGCCGCTCAATCGCAGGTCGAAGCCCGCGCGCAACCTCGCGATGGCGACGAAAGCGACAGCGAGGACGGAGAGTTCGAGGGCGAGTTCGAGGATGGCGACGACCAGGAAGGTTTGGGCGAGGAGGGCGACGAAGCGCCGATGCCGGTGCGGCCGAATCGGCCCAGCGCCGACATTCCGAACTTCAACTATCGCATTTTCACCGACTCGCATGACGAGGAGGTCGCGGCCACCGACCTGTGCGACGCGGACGAGCTTGCGCGGTTGCGCGGGTTCCTCGACCAACAACTGACGCCTCTCCAGTCGGCGGTGACCCGCCTTGCCAACCGATTGCAGCGCAAGCTGATGGCTCAGCAGAACCGGGCTTGGGAATTCGATCAGGAGGAGGGGATCCTCGATGCCGCCCGCCTTGCCCGCGTGGTGGTCAACCCCGGCCTGTCGTTGAGCTACAAGCGCGAGCGGGACACCGACTTCCGCGACACGGTCGTGACGCTGCTGATCGACAATTCGGGCTCGATGCGCGGACGACCGATCTCGATCGCGGCGATCAGCGCCGACATTCTCGCCCGCACGCTCGAGCGCGTCGGAGTGAAGACAGAGATCCTCGGTTTCACGACGCGCACGTGGAAGGGCGGGCTATCGCGCGAAGATTGGCTCGGCGCAGGGCGCCCTGCGCATCCGGGCCGCCTCAACGACATTCGCCACATCGTCTACAAGCGCGCCGACGAACCATGGCGACACGCGCGAACCTCGCTCGGGCTGATGATGCGCGAGGGGTTGCTCAAGGAAAATATCGACGGCGAGGCGCTGATCTGGGCGCACAGTCGGTTGATCGCGCGGCCCGAAGAACGCCGTATCCTGATGGTCATCTCCGACGGATCGCCGGTGGATGACTCAACGCTCAGCGTCAACGCGGCGGGCTACCTCGATCAGCATCTGCGGCAGGTGATCGGCTGGATCGAGGGGCGCTCTCCGGTGGAACTGGTCGCGATCGGGATCGGCCACGACGTCACCCGCTGGTACGCGCGCGCGGTCACCATCATGGACGCCGAACAGCTCGGCGGAGCGATCATCGATCAACTCGCCGATCTGTTCGACATCGGTTGAGAGGTAGACGCCGCTAGAAGCGCTTGCTGATTTCGAACGAAATCGTCCGGCCCGCGGGATCGAGGTACGCGGGCTGATAGCGCGAAGGCACCGCGCCGTTTGCGTCGCGCACGTTGATACGGTCGTCGAACAGATTGTCGACGCTCAACCGAACCCGCGTATTGCGCAGCAGCGGCAGGCTGCTCGTCAAGCCGGGCACGTTGTTGAGGTCCGCGAACACGCGCAGATTTACGGTGGTCAACGGCGAGAAAAAGAGCGTGCCCGCCGAACCGCCATCGACCCGCGTCGCGGTCCGGTAGGTCGCAGTGAGACGGGTGCCGATCCCGCGGTAGAAAACACCGCCCTCAAGCTCGATCAGGTGTCGCGGGGAGCCGCCGTTGAAATCGGTGCTCCCACCATTGAGCAGGTCGAGCTCCGGCAAGCCCGGCCGGATCAGCACCGTATCAGCAAGCCGAATCGTGTCGGTGAGCCCGATCGACCAGCGTCCGCCAGCGCCGCCACCCGGGCCGCCGAAGCCGAAGCCCATGCCGCCGCCACGTGGGCCACCGCCACCTGCGCCGGGGGGGCGGCCGCCGCCCATGCCAGGCAGCGCAGCCCCGCGCCCGCCCCCGGCAGCACCGCTCGCCCCACCTGCTGGGGTTCCGAAGCTAGAAGAGTAGTTGACGCCAAGGCGCAGCTGATCCTGACGAATCGTGTCAAAGGTGACGCTGCGTTGATCGACGCTGACGATGCGTCCGCTCGCGTCGCGCACGACTCTGCCAGGAAACGCCGCTTCGATCGCAGGGGTGAGGAAGGGCAGCCCGCTGGTGACGTCGCGGCTTCGCGTCCGGCTGTAGTTGGCGGAGAAACGCAGGTCCTTGTCCGGGATTGGCTGGAAGGTTGCGCCGACACGGATGTCGCGCCGCCGCTCCGCGAGCAACGCCGGGTTGCCGCCGGTGATGACGTCGGCGAACACCGTCTGGCCGAGCGTGAAGTCGTAGATCGGCTGGAGCGGGGTGGTGACAAGCGGCGCGCCCAGTGCTGCCAGCCCCGGCGCAACCTCGTCGTAGGTAAGGTTGCCCGAGAGGTTCAGTCCGCGCACCGGCGTCCAGGCGACACCGACGACGGTGCCCGTCAGGTCGCCAAAATCACTCACCTGACGGAAGGTCTGAGTGAAGTTCGCCGACAAATTGCCGAGGAACGGCAACACCTCCGCATCGCGATCGGCGATCGGCAGATCGACGGTGATGCTTTCGTTGAAGGTGCGACGGCCTAGGTCGGTCGGTGTGATGATGCCGTTGCGATTGCTCTGCCCGGTGAGCTCGACGCCCGCCCATCCCGCGGTGAGAGTCGTCCGCACAAGCCCGGCAGGCAGGCGAAACAGCCCGCCGTTGGCGACCAGCGTGGCGTCACCCGACCGCGTGCGCGAGCGGGTGAGCGTCTGACCGCTCGCATTGAGATCGGTTCGCGCATTCGAAAGCGTCTGATCGGCATTGCCGCTGAACGATAGGCGCCAGCGGGAGACGACGGTGTCGGCGGAGACGCCCGCGTGAAGGGTGTCGCTAACGCCGCGCGAGGTCAGGACGCGCGCGCTGTTAATGGTGTCGCGGCCGATGCCGCTATTGGTGATCAGCCGCTGCGCACGCAGGTTGAGGCTGCCGCCCGCCGGACCGCCAAAGCTCGTCGCCACGGTTCCATCGGCTGTCAGCCGGTCGGTCTCCGGAATGAGGGTGCGAATGTCGGGAGCGAGGCTGCCGACGATCCCGCGCTCCTCTTCGGTGAGGCGCAGGCCCCGCTCGTGCTCACCGGTGAGCGTGATGCGACTACGTCCGGCGATCCGCACGTGAGTGAGCTCGCGCTCGTGCACGCCCCGGCCCGGGTCGGTGGTGAAGCCTTGCTCGAGCGCCAGTGACGTCGACTGGAAACCGTCCCTCAAGATCAGGTTCACGACCCGCTGGCCGAGCGGGTATCCGTAACTGAGCGCGACCTCTTCGGGATAGATTTCGAAGCGCGCGATCGCGTCGGGCGGGATGTTTCGGAATTCGTTGAAGCCGGACACTCGCCGCCCGTTGAGGAGGATGATCGGAAACCCACCGCCGCGGGCCGACGTGCCCCGGACGCGTGGGCCGAGCGCGCTGATCAGCTCGCCGATGTTTCGCGCGCCGTAGGTCGCGATCTCTTCCGGGCGAACGATCTCATCCGGCGGGTTGCTCGCCACGATCGGCACCGAACGCGCGGTGACGACGATATCGTCGGCGCGCGGCTGCGGCTCCTCCGCCTGCTCCGCGCTCTCCTGCTCCGTAGTAGTGGGCGGTGTGGCGGGCTGATGAACGACGGCCTGCGCGGTCGCGGGGTCAGCGGCGGTGGCGATCGTCGGCATAGCCAGAGCGGCGGCGAGCGCGGCAAGGCCAGCCGGAGCGAAAGAAGTTCTCGAAATCATCGCGGGAAGAGGACTCACTTGCTGGGTCGTCACCTGGCATGCGCATGGCACATGGCGGCGCGGACAATATATGCTCGGCATAGCCTAACAGACGCGGCTTAGCTAAGCCGCGCTGTACATCTTTCAATGCGAGTATGAACAGAGCGTGGCACGAGGCTGGTCCCCCGACAGTTGGCAGGATTTCGAGGCGAGGCAGCTACCTCGCTGGCCCGATCGGACGGCGCTCGACCGCGTGACGCAAGAAATGGCGAACTTTCCGCCGCTTGTCTTTGCCGGCGAGGCGCGCGCGCTGGAGGAGGAGCTTAGCCACGCGCAGGCCGGGCGGGCATTCCTGCTGCAGGGCGGCGACTGCGCGGAGAGCTTCGCCGACTTTCACCCGGACACGATCCGCGACACGTTCCGCGTCATGCTGCAGATGGCGGTGGTGATGACCTTCGCCTCCAAGCTCCCGGTGGTGAAGATCGGTCGGATGGCGGGGCAGTTCGCAAAGCCGCGGTCGAGCGACGTGGAGGTGCAGGGCGATGTGGCGCTGCCCGCCTATCGCGGGGACATCGTCAACGACGTGCGCTTCACGGCAGAGGGGCGGTCGCCCGACCCCGACCGCATGATCCGCGCCTATTCGCAGAGCGCGGCCACGCTCAACCTGCTGCGCGCCTTTTCGCAGGGCGGCTATGCGAGCCTGCGGCAGGTCCACAGCTGGACGCATGATTTCACGCGGAGCAGTCCGTGGGCGGCGAAGTATCAGGACGTCGCGGACCGCATCGGTGAGGCGCTCTCGTTCATGGCCGCGTGCGGCATCGACGGCGACACCGCCCCTCAACTCAAGACCGCGACCTTCTACACCAGCCACGAGGCGCTGCTGCTCCCTTACGAGCAGGCGATGGCGCGTCAGGACAGCCTGACTGGGCGTTGGTATGACACCAGCGCGCACTTCCTGTGGATCGGCGACCGCACTCGCTTCGAAGGGTCGGCGCATGTCGAGTTCCTGCGCGGCGTCGGCAATCCGATCGGCATCAAGGTCGGTCCCACCGCGGAGCCGGACGCGCTGGTGCGCCTGCTCGACACGCTCAACCCCGCGCGCACGCCCGGACGCATCACGCTCATCGCACGCTACGGCAATGATCAGGTCGAAGCCTGCCTGCCCCCCGTGATCCGCGCGGTCGTGCGCAGTGGGCATCCGGTGCTGTGGAGCTGCGATCCGATGCACGGCAACGTCGTCAAGGCGGCTAACGGGATGAAAACACGTCCCTTCGACCGCATTCTCGGCGAGGTCCGCGGCTTCTTCGCCGCATGCCGCGCGGAAGGCGTGTTCGCGGGTGGCATCCATGCCGAGATGACGGGAAAGAACGTCACCGAGTGCACCGGCGGCGCGGTGGCGGTCACCGAAGCGGGGCTGGGCGAGGCGTATCAGACGCTGTGCGATCCGCGCCTCAACGCCGCGCAAAGCCTCGAGCTCGCCTTTCTCCTCGCGGAGATGATTGCCGCGGAACTCAAGGACCGCCGCGCCGCTGCGTGAGGCCGAGGCTCCGACGTCGGATTAGCGGCCGGTCCAATTGCCGGGGCGCTTCTCGACGAAGGCGGCCATGCCCTCCTTCTGATCCTGCGTTCCGAACAGGCCGTGAAACAGGCGGCGCTCGAACGCAACGCCTTGCGCGAGCGTTGTCTCGAACGCTGCGTTGACCATTTCCTTCGCGGCGATCGCGGCGAGAGGGGCCATGCCGGCGATGGTCGCTGCGACTTTCAGCGCCTCGTCAACGAGGGTTGCGGCGGGGACGACGCGCGCGACAAGGCCCGAACGCTCGGCCTCCTCTGCGTCCATCATCCGCCCGGTGAGGCACATGTCCATCGCTTTGGCCTTGCCCACCGCGCGGGTCAGCCGCTGCGATCCGCCCATGCCGGGGGTCACGCCGAGCTTGATCTCCGGCTGGCCGAACTTGGCGCTGTCCGCGGCGATGAGGATGTCGGCCATCATCGCAAGCTCGCATCCGCCGCCGAGCGCATAGCCCGATACGGCCGCAATCCACGGCTTGCGCGTCGACGTCACCCGCTCGTAGCCGCGGAAGAAATCATGCGCGTACATGTCGGCAAAGCCCTGGCTCGACATCTCCTTGATATCGGCGCCCGCGGCGAACGCCTTCTCGCTGCCGGTCAGCACGAGGCAGCGCTGCTCGGGGTCGCGGTCGTAATCGGCCATCACCGCGATCAGGTCGTCGAGCGTCTGCGTGTTGAGCGCGTTGAGCGCCTCGGGGCGGTTCAACCGCACCAGCGTCACGGCATCGTGCCGCTCGACCAGCAGCGTCGCGAAGTTGCTCATAGCGGTTTCCATTCCTGATCGGCGGGGAGGGGGGCGAAGATCGCGTCGAGGAGGTCGTCGGTGACGCCCTCGGGGGTCGCCGGGTCCCAGCGCGGGGCGTGGTCCTTGTCGACGATGACCGCGCGCACCCCTTCGGCGAAGTCGGGGCGGGTCAGCACGCGGCTGGCGATGCGATATTCCATCGCCATGTTGGCGGCGAAGTCGGGGAGGGTGCGGCTGGTCGCGAGCTGCCTCAGCGCCACCTTGCAGGTCTGCGGGCTTTTGGCGCGAAGCGTCGCCAGCTCCTTTACCGCCCAGTCGCAGCCGTCGGCTTCGAGCGCGGCGACGATGTCCTCGAGCCGATCGCTGGCGAACAGCGTATCGATGCGCTCGGCATTGTCGGCGATGCGCGCCGGCGGGGGCGTCGCGGCAAGCTCGCCCAGCACCGTCGCGGGCGCCTCCCCCGCGGCAATGCGGCGCTTGGCTTCGGGCAGCGACGCGCTCTCGAGATAGTGCGTAGCGAGCCCCGCCCACAGGCACTCCGCCCCGTCAAGCCGCGCGCCTGTCAGCGCAAGAAACGCGCCGATCCGCCCGGGGAGGCGCGACAGATACCAGCCGCCGCCGACGTCGGGGAACAGCCCGATCCCCGTTTCGGGCATGGCGAGCTTGGTGTTCTCGGTCGCGACGCGGAATTTCGCCGGCTGGCTGATGCCGACCCCGCCGCCCATCGTGATCCCGTCCATGAACGCCACCACCGGCTTGGCGTAGGTAAAGAGGAGGTGGTTGAGCTGATATTCCTCGGCGAAGAACTGGCGGCCGTTGGCACCGCCATCGTTCAGCGCCGAATCGCGCAGAAAGGCGATGTCGCCCCCGGCGCAGAATCCGCGCGACCGCTTGGCATCGCCGTCGGGTGCGGGGGCGTGGTCGATCATCACCACATCGACCGCCGGGTCATCGGCCCAGCCGATCAGCGCGCTGGTCATCGCTCGGACCATGTCGAGCGTCAGCGCGTGGAGCGCAGCCGGCCGGTTGAGCGACAGCCAGCCCGCCGCCCCTTCGCGCCGGGCGAGCACGCTGTCGGTGGCGGCGGTCGCCTGTATCGTCACGCGACCTCGACCGTGATGGTGTAGCGGTTGGTCTGGCCGCCGTCCTTGGCCTGGCCGCGCTGATAGACCTCAATGGTGTAGTCGCCGCTGGTCGGTGCTTTCCCGCTCCAGCGCTGACCGTCGCTCATCGCTCCGACGAACAGTTGATCCCCCGCGGCGCCGCCGGGGGGCGTGAGGTTGAAGTAGGGCATCACCCCGGTGCCCTCGCGAGTGACGGTGATGGTCTGCCCGGCTCGCGCGGTAAAGCGGTGCCGCACCATCGCATCGCCTGTGACGCTGCCGGTGAACTGCTGGCGGGGCGGGGCGGCGGTAGTCGAGGCGCTGCCGGTGCCAACGCTGACGCTGCTGGCCGTGCCGGTCGCGCTGGTGTCGCTCGCCTGCGTTGCGGGGGTGCCTGCCGCTGGAGCGCTCGCCGCGGGAGCGGTGCCGGTCGGCGATGCGGCGGTCGTGGTGGTGCGTGTCGTCGTGGTTTCGGTGGTCGTAGTCCGAGGCCGCTCGCACGCGGTGAGCGCGAGCGCGGTCGCGGCGAGGCCGATCAGACGCAGGGACGGGGTCATGGGCAAACTCCTCAAACGCAGACGCTGGCCGCCTTTAGCGAAGCGGCGCGGCAAAGGGGAGGGGGGAGGGGGGCGCGTGCCCTAAGCAGACGGTAGGGCGAGATGATCGCGCCCCCGCCGTTCACTGTCGCAGCAGGTCGCGTCCTACGATCATCCGCATCACCTGGTTGGTCCCTTCGAGGATCGAATGTACGCGCAGGTCGCGCCAGAAGCGCTCGATCGGATAATCTTTGAGGTATCCGTAGCCACCGAACAGCTGCAGCGCCTTGTTCACGATCTCGCTGCCGTTGTCGGTCGCGAGCCGCTTGGCCATCGCGGAGAAGCGCGATTTATCGGGCGCGTTATCTTCGACCTTGCACGCCGCCATGTAGAGCAGAGCGCGCGATGCCTCGAGGTCGGTTGCCATGTCGGCGAGCATGAACTGCGTGTTCTGGAAATCGGCGATCGGTTGGCCGAACTGCTGCCGGTCCTTGGCATAGGCGATCGCTTCGTCGAGGCAGCGCTGCGCCCCGCCCAGCGAACAGGCGCCGATGTTGATCCGCCCGCCGTCGAGCCCCGCCATGGCGAAGCGAAACCCGTCGCCCTCCGCTCCGACGCGGTTGGCCACCGGCACGCGCGCGTCCTCGAAGATCAGCTGCGCGGTGGGCGACGCGTTCCAGCCGAGCTTCTTTTCAGGCGCGCCGAACGACAGCCCCGGCGTGTCCTTGTCGACCACGAGGCAGGTGATCCCCCGCGCCTTTTCCTCGCCGGTGCGGACCATCACCACATAGACGTCGTTATAACCCGCGCCCGAGATGAACTGCTTGGTCCCATTGATGACATAATGGTTGCCGTCGAGCCGCGCGGTCGTCTTGAGCGCCGCCGCGTCGGAGCCCGACCCCGGCTCGGTCAGCGCATAGCTCGCGATCTTGTCCATCGTGACGAGGCCGGCAAGGTAACGGCCCTTGAGCTCTTCGCCGCCGAACCGCTCGATCATCCATGCCGCCATATTGTGGATCGAGATGAACGCGCTGGTTGCGGGGCAGCCATAGGCCATCGCCTCCATGATCAGCGCCGCCTCGAGCCGCCCCAGGCCAATGCCGCCGCTCGCTTCGGGAAGATAGATCGCGCCAAACCCAAGCTCACCGGCGGCTTTCCAGACGTCGACTGGGTAGTGGCTCTCCTGGTCCCATTTGCCGGCGAAAGGCGTGATGCGATCGGCGGTGAACCGCTGCGCCATCTCCTGAATGGCGAGCTGGTCGTCGGTAAGCTGAAAGGCGTGCGTCATGGCGCGCGCTTAGCGGGGTTGGCGAGGGGTTTGAAGGGGTGACCAGGCGCGCCTTAGCGCACCCGGCTCTGCAGCGATGCGTAGCCCTCGCGATACTCGCGCTCCAGCCGGTCGACCAGCGCAGCCACCGGCACCACCTCCCGCACCGCACCGACGCCTTGGCCGGAACCCCAGATGTCCTTCCACGCCTTTTTGTCGGTGTTGCCGCCAGAGCCGAAGTCCATCGTCTTGAGGTCGCCTGAAGGCAGATGGTCAGGATCCAGCCCGGCGCGCGCGATCGAGCCGCGCAGATAATTGCCGTGAACGCCGGTGAAGAGGTCCGAGTAAACGATGTCGCTCGCCGCGGACTGAACCACCTCGGCCTTATAACCGTCCACCGCATTCGCCTCCTGCGTCGCGATGAACGCGCTCCCCACATAGGCGAAGTCGGCACCCAAAGCCTGGGCGGCGAGGATCGAGCGGCCGTGCGCGATCGCGCCGGACAACGCCACCGGACCGTCGAACCAGGCGCGTATCTCCTGCATCAGCGCAAATGGCGACAGCGTTCCTGCATGCCCGCCGGCGCCTGCCGCAACCGGGATGAGGCCATCTGCGCCCTTTTCGATCGCCTTGCGCGCGAAGCGGTCGTTGATGACGTCGTGCATGGTGATCCCGCCCCAGCCATGCACCGTCTGGTTGAGGTCCTCACGCGCGCCGAGCGAGGTGATCGTCAGCGGCACCTTCCATTTGGCGCAGGTCATCAGGTCGGCTTCGAGCCGGTCGTTGGAGCGATGAACGATCTGGTTGACCGCGAACGGCGCCGCGGGGCGATCCGGATGATCGCGATCATGCGCCGCGAGCTCTTCGGTTATGCGATGCAGCCACTCGTCCAGCTGGCTCTGCGGCCGGGCGTTCAGTGCCGGAAAGCTCCCGACGATCCCCGCCTTGCACTGCGCGATGACGAGCTCGGGCCCAGAAACGATAAACAGGGGCGACCCGATGACCGGCAAGCGCAGACGGTCGAACAATGGGGGTAGGGGCATCAGCTCACTCCACAATCACCGCTCCGCACTTAACGTAAACGGAAAGCGGTGCAAGTCGGTGGGCAGGGGCGCGTCTACAGTTTGGAAAGGTTCGAGAGGTAGGTGTGGCTACGTGTCCGCCCCAGTTCGCAACAAAGACATCTTGCTGGCGGAGGTGCAGGGCCTCCGGGGTAGCCTGCTTTGCAATTTCGCGAAAATCGAGAAGCAGCTTCGGTCCGCGATCCGAGCGCATACAGCGAGCAATGTGGGCTCCGGCTCGCTCGGACAGATTCTAAAATCCGCCGCGGCCGTCAAAGCATCTCCAAGCCTCTCCAAGGAACATTGTATCAAATTTCATAAGGCCCGCGAGGAAGTAGCGGCACTAATCGAAGTCCGGAATGACCTCGTTCACGCAAGCGTTTCGGTCGAAGATCAACTGGTCGTGTTCGATCTCGCGGCTCAGGACCCAGAGCCCAATCTGCGCAAGGCGCGCATTGCGACGGTAGCTGAGCTCCGCGACTTCGTCGACGAGACCCGACGAGTAGCTGACCGACTTGCGGGCGCGCTTACCCCGCCCGCGCAACTCCAACCAAAGCAGGGCGCAGCAGGCGATCCTTGATCTGGTAGCCGGCCTGGATTT
>CAKZIN010000009.1 GCA_936933955.1 uncultured Sphingopyxis sp.
TCCCGGTCGCGAGCGCCGCTCCGCCCACCGCCGCCGTGTCGGACGGGCGCAAACCGTGACCGCGACGCCGCCCGCTGGCCCGGTCGAGGGCGGCGTCACGACCAGCGTCGGCGCAGGCGCGGCTGCGGAGGGCGAGCGCGCCCCGCTGTTCGGCGCGATCAGCGGCGACGACGACCCGCCACCGGCACTCATCGGCAGCGACAGCGCAAGCGGCGCGGAAGTGGTGCGCGAGGCACCCGGTCCCACCGACAGCCACGATCCCGAGATCCGTCGCGAAGTGCGTCGCGCGCTCATCTGGGTGGGCCTGGTCGCGGGCGTGTGGCTCGCTTGGCAATTATGGCAGCCGCTGCTGCTGATCCTCGGCGGGTTCGTCGCCGCGACGGTCTTTGACGGCGGTGTCCGGCTGCTCGGCCGGGTGCTGCCGATCGGGCGCGGCTGGCGGGTGGCGATCGTCCTCCTCGCGGCGACCGCGGGTATGATCTGGGTCTTTTATTTTGCAGGCTCGCAGATCGCGCAGCAATGGTCGCAGCTGCAGGCGGTGGTCATCACCCAGGCCAACCGCGCCATCCGCCTCGCCGCGAGCTACGGCCTCGTCACGGGAGAGGTCAACGCATCGACCGTGATGGAGTATATCGGCGCCTCCGTCGGCCGCGTCACCGCCGCCGTGGGCAGCGTCGCCAGCGGGGTCACCTCGCTGTTCATGGTCTTTGTGCTGGGCATCTTCATCGTCATGGAGCCCCGCCTCTACGAGCGCGGATTCGGCTGGTTCGTGCCGATGGAGAAGCGCGCGGACTTCTACGACATGTCGCGTGCGATGGGTTCGACGCTGCGGCGGCTGATGGCGGGACGTCTGCTCGGCATGGTGGTGGAGGGTGTCGCCACCGGCATCCTGCTCGCGGTCTATGGGATCCCGATGGCCGCGCTGATCGGGCTATTGACCGGCCTCCTCGTCTTCATCCCCAATATCGGTGCGATCCTGTCGGGCGTGCTGATGGTGCTGGTCGGCTTTTCGGTGAGCACCGATGCGGGGCTCTATGCCTTTGCGGTCTACCTCATCGTGCAGACGATCGACGGCTATGTGATCGTCCCGATGGTCGCCAAGCGCACCGTCGACCTCGCTCCGGCACTGGTGCTGGGGGCGCAGCTGATCTTCGGGACGCTGTTCGGCATCCTCGGGCTTGCCCTGGCCGATCCGATCGTCGCGCTGCTCAAGGTCGCGCTGACCAAGGGGGCCGAGCACCGCCACCGCGATGCGCCGTCGACCGACATTACCGCCGCCCCGGGCGCACTGGGCACGCTCCGCCAGCGGTGGATGCCGTCGCTGCGGATGCGGCGTTAGAGCATTCCGCGGGCGAGCCCCGGGATCAGCGGCCCGAGCTCGCGCGCCATGAATCCGATCGGCCCATAGAGTTCGGCGAGCCGCCGCCCCGCCTCGCCATGCAACCACACGCCCCATGCGGCAGCTTCGAGCGGCGCGTGCCCGCGCGCGAGCAAGCCGGCGATGATCCCAGCGAGCACGTCGCCCGACCCGCCCGTCGCCAGGCCTACCCCGCCCCCGGCATATTCGAGCAAGGTTCCGTCGGGAGCAGCAAGCAGCGTCGTGCTCCCTTTGAGCAACACCACCGCCTCGAAGCGGTCGACCGCGGCGCGCACATGCGCTTCCCGGTCATCCTCGATCGAGTCCGCCTCGACCCCGAGCAGCTCCGCCATCTCTCCAATGTGCGGCGTGATCACCATTCGCTCGGCATAAGGGGCGAGCAGCGCGTGCTCCTCCGCCGCGGCACCGATCGCCGCCGCGTCGAGCAGCACCGACACGCAGTCGCGTGACTCCGATAAGAGCGCGCGCAGCAGCGCCACCGCCGCCTCCTTCTTGGCCATCGCCGGACCGAGCACGAGGCAATCGCAGGCCTGTACCGCTCGCTCGAGCCTGCCCGCGGCACTTTCCGCAATCTCCCCATCCTCGTCTTCGTCGAGGGCGATCATCCCGGCTTCGGGGACCGCCATTCCCAACGGGATCGCGCAGGACGCGATGGTGGCGAACTGCACCTTGCCCGCGCCCGCTCTGAACGCCGCCTCCCCCGTCAGCTTGAGCCCGCCGGGCACCAGCCGCGATCCGCCCACTGCGAGCACGCGGCCGCGGCTGTTCTTGTCGGTTCCATCGGGATGCTCGGGCAGCGGGTGCTGCCGCAGCCACACCGCGTCGAGCGAGACGGCGCCCTCAACCACGCGCGGCGACCATCGCGTCGGGAGCGGACGTCACCGCCGTGTCGTCCGCAACCAGCGGCGCAGCGATATTGTAGCTCGCGAGCTTCAGATTGCCGTCCTTACCTGCCGCAGGATCGAAGCGATATTCGGTGACGCCGCAGTTATGCACATCGCCCTCCCGGTCGATCGCAAGGATCTCCTCCTCGCTGAGATTCTCGATGATGTAGCGCAGGCACAGCACCACGACCTGATGCGCGACGATCATCACCGGCCGTCCGCCATAGTGCAGCGACACCGTATCGAGCAGCGAGCGCAGTCGGAAGATGACATCGCACCAGCTCTCCCCACCCGGCGGCCGGTGGTAGAATTTGCCGAGCAGTCGGCGAAACTCCGCCTGGTCGGGCAGCTCCGCCGCCACGCCCGCGGTGGTCAGGCCGTCGAGGACGCCGAACTCCTTCTCGCGCAGCCGCTCGTCGATGCAGATCGGCTCGTCCGCGTCGCAGCCGCCCGCTGCGCGGAACAGCTTCGCCGTTTCCTGCGCACGCACATAAGGGGAGGCGAGCATCACGTCGGGCCGCTCGTCGCGCCCGGCGAACCAACGCCCGAGCGCCGCGGCCTGCTCGCGCCCCAATTGGCTCAGCGGCACGTCGACGTCGCGGTGGGTGAGCTCGATGCGCAGAGCTCCTGCCGCCGTCGCTTCATCGCGCGCGACGTTTCCGGCGCTCTGTCCGTGGCGGACGACCCACAGCACCGACGGCCAGCGCGGGGTCATGGGCGGGGGGTCCGGGCGGCGGGGGTACAGGGATTTGGCATAGCGTCTGAAACACCGGGGTGACGCCCCGGTTGCGCGCCGCCTCACCATCGACGCGCTGTCGAAGTGCCGGGTGGGTCGAGCTCGACAAGCGCGAGCTCGATGGTGCCCCCCATGGGGATCAATCACGCTGCGTCAGTCAGGCTGGCTCCGCCGCCCATCGGACGCGACTATGCGTCGGCTTGCAGAGCGAGAGATAGTTGTAGCCATACAATGAAAATCTCCGCCAATCCCAAGAATTCGCATGGTTAAACTGAGTGCCTGTGCCAATAAGGAATTTCGGGCGGCCGGGCGGTTACGACGAACGAAGGACCGTTCAGGCTAAACCAAGTCACCACTACGCCAATACAAAACTCCGGCAAGAAGGCTGATCAGTGTCCCGGGGACCCCGCCGCCAGCCAGCCCTCCAGAAGCAGGTGGTGCAGGGGTGGGCTGCGGTGCCCGCCGGCGAGCAGCCGATACAGCCAGCCCTGCTCGCAGCGCCCGTCTCGCCACAGCGTCGGCCAGTGGCGAAGCGTCGTGCCCCAATACCTCTTCATGGCGTCGGCAACGGCGGGGACGTTCGCCTCGTCCAGGCGGTTCTGCATGCCGAGCGCGTCCAGCGCCTGCAGGTAGCCTTCACGCCGCTCGTCCGGGTGAAGGTCGGACCTGTCGTTCAGGACGAGGTCGCCCTGCCTCGCCAGGGTCAGCAAGTCATGCAGCACGCGCGGGTCATCCTCCTCAAACACCGGCCGGGCGTCGGGGGGGCACGTCTCGATCGAGGCCGGGATGTAGGCCCGCCGGCGGGTCGCACGGTCGACCGTCGACGCCGACAGCACGCCGCCATGCGCCGGGCACACCAGCGTCGAGGGCAGCTGGTGAGTGCGCCGCCACCACGGTTCCCCATGGCTGGCGATCATCTCGCGATGGCAGTCGCGGCAGAAGCGCAGCCGGTCCGGCGGCAGCGCCGCCCCCGTCCAGCTCTCGAGCGCGTGGTGGGGCCACGTCCCGTCGCCCAGCATCGCCGCCTCGGTTCTCCGGGAGAGCAGGGGTTCCGCATAATGCGAGTAGTAAGGGAACAGCGTCCACTCGCGCACGGCGTCCGTCGGCTCGATTGCCGGGAACGTGCGCGAGGCGACGATGCGCGAGATGCCGGTCGGCATCTCGTCGAACACCGCCCCGTCCTCGCCGAAGAAGGCCATCTGGAGCGCGGTCCTGCCCTTGGCGCCCACGTAGCGGCCGAGGCGCGCGGCAGCCGAGTAAAGCGTCTCGTCGCGGCGAACAGGTGTCACGCGGCGTCGCGCCGCTGGGGGATAGGCGCGACGATCGCGTCAAGCACGGCTGGCAACCAATCCATCGGCAGCCCCGCGACGCGCAGGATCTCGCAAGGCCGCACGTCGTCCGCGTCGATCGCGTTCGCGACCGCCCACGCCAGCCTGCGTTCCCTGAACGCCGCCGTCGTATCCACCAACCCCTCCATCGTCTCCACCGTGCGCGGCAGCTTGGCGCGCCGCTTCTGGACCCAGTCACGCCTGGCCACCCTACGCTCCATCTCCGCGAACGTGACCCGCGCCGGTGGGATCTCGGCCGCGATCGCCGCGGCGGCTGCCCGTGCCGACTTGGCAAGACGCGCGTCGATGGCGAACCAGTTGCGCAGGCGCCGGCGCGATCGCGATCGGCGAGCGGGCGCTACAGTATTCCTCTTTAGGGACACCTTATTCGGCAGCGCTCCCGACGCGGCGGTCGACCAGGGCACCGCCACCCCCGCCATCGCCGCCTCGCGCATCAGCGTCTTCGGGTCGAGGCCGAGCGCGCGAGCCGTCGCGCGAAGCGAGTCGCCGCGATCCACTGCCACCTGCAACGCCGGGGCGAGCAGCGGGCCGAAGCGCCGATACCTCGGCTCGCCGATCACGCCCTCGGGCGAGCGGGAGCGCGTGTAGAGGTAGCCGCAGGAGCAGGCGAAGTCGCCATAGACGATCCCCCGGTCGCGGCGCAGCTCAATCTCACCGATCACGGCCTGGCCATGATGGTCCGCCGCGGGGTTCCTGCAGAGCCAGGGTCCAGGGCCGAAGGGCTCGTCGCGCCGGCCGCCCTCCAGCCCATCCAGCACCGCCGTCAGCATCAAGTGCTGCAGCGGATGAGCGGCCCGGCGGCCGTTGCGGACCAGCGCCGACAGCCACGACCGCTCGGGGTCGCCGGCCAGCTCCATGCCGGCGATCAGCTCCGTCGTCCGGCCCCAGCGTTCGCCGAACGCGCGGTGGAGCGCCGCATGGTCGACCTTGCGCCTGGACCGCATGAGACCGACGTCGGCCAGGCGCGACCGGTAGCCGGCCATGATCTCCTCGAAGCCGCGGGACGGCGGTGGCGACGCCAGCAGGGCGGCGGCCAGCCTCGCCAGATTAGCGAGCCGGGTCAGATCATCGCCGGACGCACCTTCCAGCGCGGGCGGCGCGTCCGGGCGGCAAACCTCCCGGGTCGCGGCGATGAAGGTGTGGCGGTTGACGTCCCCGGGCGCGACATCGCTCAGCTGCAGCATGACCTCGTGGACCGGGCAGACCGGGACGCCGGGAAGCTGATGGTCGCGCCGCCACCACGGATCCCCATGGGTCCGCTCCATGTCGTTGAGGCAGTCGGCACAGAAGCGGAGCCGCCCGGCGGCCCTAACCCGGAAGGCGGACAAGCCGAGCCTCGCGTGTAGCCCGGCGGCGTCGCCGCGCATCGCGGCGCGTGCACCCGCCCGGACCTGTTCGGCCATGAAGGCGACGTGGAAGGGCAGCAGCGTAGCCCGGTCGACCAATTCGTCGATGGCGGGCAGGCGGTCGACGTCCGGCAGGTCCCTGACGAGTTCGTCAAGCTGGCCGGGGAGATCGAAAGTCGCGACGGCGAAGCGCCTCCCGACGAGCTCGCGCATGAACGGGCCGGCCGCGGTTGCGACCAGATAGCGGCGGCCCCGCGCGATCGCGCTGTAGAGGAGCTCCTCCTCGCGCAGCAGGGGCACGAGCCGCGACATGGCATCTCAGGCGGCGGCCGACAGGCCGTAGCCATCCTCGCGGCGCTCATCGTCGGGCGCAAAGGTCGCCTCGACCTCCTTCCTGGTGGGCTTGGCCGCCCTGCCCTTCTTGACCGGCTCCGCCTCCACCTCGGCGACGAGGCGCTCGAGCGTCAGGCAGTAGCGGATGAGGTTCTCGGGCGCGGGCGCGCCCTCGATCTCCGATGTCCGGCGCATCACCTCGGCGACCTTCGCGGCATCGAACCCGCGCCATTCCAGGTTCTCGCGGACCGACGCCGAGCACTTGCCCACATAGGCAGGCCCGGTGCGCTCGGCCGCCCTTTCCTCGTCCGACTTCAGCGCCTGGTTGAGGTGGGCGTTGTCGCGATCCCTCAGCGACTGGAAGAACGCCTTGTTGCGGTCCGCCATGTCGTCGAACCTGGCGATCTCGTCCGGGTCACCGCTCCGGATCGCGGCCAGCAGCTCCGCCATCGGCTTCAGGTGCCGGTCCGCCACCTCGTTGATCAGCTCGACCGTGATAGGCTCGCGCTCATCTCCGCCCGCCGCGCTGTCGTCCATGGCCGCGACCTGGACCGCGAACCAGAGCTTGGTCGCGACGTCGACGATGCCCTGAGCGCGGTCGTGCAGCGCGGCCAGCAGCTCGTCCGTCGGCGGCGTGAACTCGGCCGTCCACTGGTAGTCCCACAGCTTGCCCAGGAAATGCCGCCACTGGCCATCCTCCTGCGGGTAGGCGGGCCACACCGCCGACGCCGGGCCGATCGCCCGCCGCCCCATGCGCCCGGTGCGCGAGAAGCTGTCGAAGCAGGACATGGTGCCGATAAAGATCACGGGCACGCCGATCTTGTTGATGAGCGTGGTCAGGAACGTCATGATGACGTGCTCCTCATCGCCCGCCTTGCCCAGGTGCTGGACCTCGTCGATCAGCAGGCGGCCGAGCGAGTGCATGTTCGCCACCGCGACCTTGCCGTCCATGAGGTCGTCGTCCGACAGATGGCGGCCGGCGTAGAGCTTCTGGTAGGTCTGCTGACCGAGGAGGCCGTCTACGATCCTGAAGAAGTCCTTGCAGAGCTGCCGGATCGAGCCCAGCGTCGGGCACTCCAGCTTGAGCCAGACGATCTGCGTCTCGCCATCCCCGTGCGGCACCACCTGCGGGTAGCGCGCGACCACACGGTCGATGGTCATCGTCTTGCCCATGCCTGGCACGCCGATCACCGACGAGCTCAGCGCGTTCCTGACCACGACGCGGGCGCCGGGCCGGAGCAGGCCGCCCTCCTCACGCGCCGAGGCGACCGCGTGCAGCCGCGCCTCGTGCGCCAGCGTGCCGCCGACGCGGCCGCGGTATCCTTCGCGCAGGGTGGCGTCGAACCCGCGCCCGAACTCCGCCTGCCGCGCGCCCGCGCGGAAGAAGCGCAGCACGCGCAGCGCGGCCAGGTAGCGCTCGGCGTGCGGGCGACCCCGCTCGTCGTCGCCGACGGGCTCGGGAATGTCGTTCAGAAACGCCACCCACTCGGGCAGCGACAACGGCTTGGGCAGGGCCTTCGTGTAAGCGTTCTGGACCTGTTCAGCGGACATGTCGCTCATCTCCTCGATACGGCCGTCAGCCGTTCAGCCAGTCGTCGCGGCGCTGCTTGCGCGCCGTGGGCGTCGGCTTTGTTGGCGGCGTGTCGACCGCGTTCTCCAGTGGCTCGACGTCGTTCGCGACCTTGTACGACCGCTGCCGATCGGCACGCTCACGGCGACGGGCGTCATCCACGTTGGTCCTGCCGCCCTGCGACTTCGCGGCCGTCAGAGGCCTGGGCCGCTCACGCCGCGCCGCATCCTGGATGGTGGTCATGGCGCCGGTCGCCTTCTTCATCGCGCTATGGCGGGCGGCGCGACGGTTGACGGATTCGACATAGTCGTCGCGCTTTATCGCGGCCCAGTCCTCGAAGGAGATCCCGGCATAGGCGCTCGACTTGTCCGTCAGCTCCAGGACGACATGCTTCGTCGAGTCCCTGGGGTCGTGCAGGAAGATCCTGCTCGTCCAGAGCGGATCGTAGGACACGTCGACCTTGGACACGCCGTCCTGCCGCGCCCGGTCGAAGAACTTCATGTGTGCGGTGCTCTTCGGCATGTAGAAGAGCCCGCGGAACTGATAGCCGAACTTCTCGACGTTGGCCTTGCCGACGGGGAGCATGGCGAACTCGATCTGCGGGACGGATACGCGGCGCAGCTCGTCCATGCCCCGCTCGGGGCTCCAGTTCCACAGCTCGGAGGGGACGGAGCGGACCCGCTCCGCGACCATCTCGCGCGTGCGCGGGTAGCTCTCCAGCTTGTTCGCGTTGTTCAGGAACAGCGCGACGTGGATGACGCACGCGGTCACCTCCGAGAGGTTGAGGATCGCGTCGCGGTTGTAGTCGCGGTCGCCGCGCTCGCGCACCTTCTTCTCGACCATCCCGTCCAGCTGCGTCCTCAGCAGCTGGTGTAACTGATCGAACTTCTTCTCGGTCGAGCCCTTCTGATCGCCGCGATAGGGCGAGGCGACCTCGACCGTCACCGTCGACTTCTCGACGAAGCCGGTCGCGTCGTAACCCTCGAACTCGCCGCGATCAGCCAGGAAGCGGGCGGGCATCACGCCCTCGACCGGCCACTCATCCGGCGTGATGACGACGCCGTATTGCCGGCAGAACTCCACCTTGCCCTGGACGACGTTCCTGACCGCGAGGCCGGCCGCCAGCCAGGAGGCGTTCTCGAAGCCGACATAGATCCCGCAGATCATCTTCGAGAGCACGTCGGTGACCTGGTAGAAGGTCGGCCGCTTGACCGGCACCGTGCGGTCGAGCTCGGACACGCACTTGATGTCGAGCGGCGTAGAATCGATCTCGAACCGGCTGCCGACGCCCATGAGGCCGGCGACGGCCGTGCCGACGATACCGCGCGTGTCCTTGTCGTATTTCGACCCGCCCTCGCGCCGGCGCCGGATGCCGAGCAGGTCGTCGCGCCGGTCATACCAGTAGCGGAACTGACGGAACGTGGGATAGCCGGTCTCCGCCCACTCGGCCTTGGGCGGGTGCTCCACCTTGCCGGTGACGGGGTCGACGACGGTGTCGAGGAAGAAGTCGCCGCACATCATGTCATAGATGGCCGTCACGCGCGATACCGCCGGGCCAGTGCCACCACGACGCCCCAGACCTCGACGTGCTCGTCGACGACGATGGCCGGGTAGCCCTCCGCCTCGGGCACCAGCCACATGCGGTCGCCGCGGCGGCGCAGCCGCTTCATCGTCCGCTCGCCGTGGACGAGGGCGACCACGATGTCCCCCGGGCGGGCCTCCACGGCCCGGCTGACCACCACCAGGTCGCCGTCGGACACGCCCGCGCCCGTCATGGAATGACCCGACACCCGCATCACGTAGCTCGCAGCCGGATGGTCGATCAGCCAAGCCGCGAGGTCGATCGGCTCCTCCATGTCGTCCTGCGCGGGCGACGGGAAGCCGGCCGGCGTGTCGCACACGAGCAGTCTCGCCTCACTCGGAACGAGGTCGAAGGGCACGTCCACGAGGTGAAGAGCGAGCATGGGCATCCCGAGCGGTTGGCGATCCGACCGGGGTTATAGGTCGGCGCACCGCGTCGAACAAAGCGGGAACTTTCAATCTCGGCAAGCCTGGGGCGGCGGACAGCGAGAGCCTTGACGGAACGCAGCGGCCAGCGCCTGCCGCGCGTCGCCGATGCACATCAAGATCGAGACGGCCGGCGAGCGCGTGGCAAGGGCGCGGTCGCAGATGTGCCCTGAAGCATCGCCCGCGCGCCCGCTTGCAAGCAACGGCCAGAGGGAGATCGACCCCCAGGCCTGCGAAGAGGGTGACCGAGAGGAAAAGGTCGCTCGAACGCGACAGGAGATCACGATGGGCAACACGAACAGCACGGCGTCCTGGATCGGCAAGGCCGACTACGAGGTCATGCAGGTCCGCGGCTGGAACGGCCGCGAGGCGAACGCCTGCGCGCGCGACCTCGCCGCCGGCCTGCTCGACTACGGCATCGACCTCGCCCGCATCGACCCGCGTGGCTGGGTCCGCCAGCACTTCGGCGTCCAGCAGCCCGCGGCGACCGTTGCGCCGATCAAGCCGATGGTCGGCGCGGACGTCGTCCCCTCCCGGCTCTCCGTCAGCCACGACGAGGACGGGATCGAGCTGCACATCGACGCCAACGGCCTCTACGGCGACCGCTGCGTCTCGTGGGACTTCGCCAACGCCATCGTCGAGGCCTGGCACGGCGCCGACTGGGACAACGGACGCGGCTACTCGGTCGAGGCCGTCGACGGCGGCGCCGTGGTGACCATGAAGGCCACCGCCGCCCGCCACGGCGTCACCTTCGCCTGACGCGCGACAAGATCGTCGCGTTCGGCAACGCCTGCCTCCAGGCGGGCAGGACCGACAGCCACCTGGACGTGGCGACGGTCGACGGCCGCTGGGGCGACGAGCCGACCAGCCCCGTCGTGCGCGCGCGGATCGCGGAGCGGCTGAAGCGCGCCGCCTGACGCCTTGACATGTGTCGCCCAGAGGACGACATGTGTCGCACAGCAAGGATGTGAGGTGACCATGGCACAGGCAGCAGCCGCAACGGCGGACCCCGGCGTCGGCCGCGTCGTCGACCTGCTTGGCGGCCGCGCCACCTTCGAGCGCCCCTTCTCGACGGCGCTCGAGGCGCACGAGAGCATCCAGCAGGGCTTCCCCAGCAGGTCGCTGGTCGTATTCGTCCAGCGCTTTCCCGCGATCGGGCGCGAGGACACGATTGACAAGGTCGTCGGCGTCAGCCTGCGCACCCTCCAGCGGCACAAGAAGCCGGGCGCGCGCGAGCGGCTCAGCCGCGAGCAGAGCGGCAAGCTCTACAAGGCCGCCGAGATCGTCGCCAAGGCCGTCGACGTGCTCGGCACGCCGGAGGCCGCCGAGCGCTTCCTTGAGGGGCCGGCCATGGCGCTCGACGGCAAGCGACCCATCGACCTGCTCTCGACGCCCGCCGGCGCCGAGCTCGTGGAGAAGCACCTCGGCCGGCTCGACTACGGCGTCTACACGTGACCCCGCTCCCGGCCGCGCTCGGCGGGACCGAGCTGGTCGGCTGGCGGCTGGACCGCGCGAAGCACGCGCCCACCTGGGACAGCGGCGAGGGCGCGTTCCTGTTCGGCGGCCGCTGGAACAGCGCGGGCGTGCGCGCGGTCTACTGCTCGCTCGACCCCGCGACCACGATCCTTGAGGTCGCGGTCCACAAGGGCTTCCACGTCCTCGACACCGACCCGCACGTCGTGACGCGGTTCCGCGTCGACGGGGCGAGCGTGCACGTGGTCGAGCCCCGGGACGTGCCGAACCCGAACTGGCTCCGTCCCGGCGTCCCGGGCGCGGGCCAGCAGGGGTTCGGTGACGACCTCCTCGCCGCGCACCCATTCGTGCTCATCCCCAGCGCGGTGTCCTCCTTCAGCTGGAACCTGCTGTTCGTCGCGACCAGCGCGGCCGGCCGCTACCACCTGATCGAGCAGCACCCCTTCGCGCTCGACACGCGGCTGAACCCGCCCGCCAAGCCGAAGGCCTGACGCCGGAGATCTTTCCGCCGCCCTTTGTCACAGGCCGGAGGTTTCTAATGTCCGACGCAGATCTTTTTTGAATCGCTACAATAGTTGTTCAAGGACATTGAAAATCTGACAGATGGAGCCGCTTCACAAGGTGGCAGCCAGGAAAACGGCTTCCGGCGCGAATGACCAATTAATTGACACTTCGCGTCCGAAAGGATCGGATCAGGGTCTTACGACCGGTGCAATCATTATCTGACAGCGCCGCGTGCGTTCGAGTGCCCGGATTCATATTGTCGCCTGTGCGCGCTTCAGCTTTTTACCCAGCGGTGGAGCCGGATGTTTTACCTCGCCCTGAACCTTCGTAGTACCGCTTCCATTCAGACCTGACCAGGTCCCGGTCGATGAAGAGCCGCCGGCCGAGCAGCTTGCTGAGGCTGATGACCTCGCCGCGGCGGTCAGCTTCCTCGAACATCCAGCGGAGCTTGCGCGGCGTGAACGTCGCGTGTGTCTCGGCTTCCTCAATCAGCGCGGCGCGTGTGCGTGGGAGCGAATAAGTCTTGAGCATCGATTGCAGCCCAGGAACACCTCGCGTCAGCATGCCCTGTGTAACCCTTGTCGGCGGAGTCTTGCGCCTTAGCCGCTCCCCTACGGCGCGTATCTCTTCAACGATCTTGTCGTCGTCTCTAAGCGCGCGGGCTTGGGGTTTCATCTCCGGCCTTGGAGGCTTGGCCGTGGATTTATGGGCAAGCCTTCTGGCAGCGTCCGCCCCGGAGCCGTCCTCGCGCGCCTCGAGGAAGGTGGTCACCAGCGCGCGGCAGACCGGCTGGTGCTTGAACATCAGGCCCGAGAAGAGACCGTAGATCCAGTGGAGGCCCTTGCGGCCCTCAAATGACTGCAGCCGCGGCCAGAGGGATAGGACCTCACCGAAGTGGTGGTCGAATTCAGCGATCAAGCCGACCATGTCGACATTCTTGCCGACGATAAAGCCCTTGCGTCGGGCAAGTGCCTTGAAGTCGGTCTCCGGCGACCAGCCGTCTCGATGGTCCTGGCTGCCGAGCATCGAGTGACCGTAGGTGGTGATGTCGCGGTATCGCATCATCGCCTCGCCGCTGAATGGGAAGGCGATCGCCTGGGCGTCGCTCCTGTGATCGGAGGCGGGCCTGTAGGTCATGTCGCGACCCCAGGTGACGTCGACATCGCTGGCGAGCAGGATTCCGCCATGTTCGAGGCAGATGAGACTGGTGACAAGCTGATGCCTACGAAACCAGATCGGTGTTCCGTAGAGCCGCCGGCTCACGTCGTCGCAATCGGGGCAGTAGCGCAGGCGGTCAGGCCAGGGCAGGACCGCACGCGTGCCCTTCAACATCCGCTGGATATTCTCCCCCGCAACCATCCTCCTTGCCAGTTCGTCATACTGCCCTCGCTCCCGAAGGGCCGTGTGGAAAGGCAGCAGGGTGTGATCCCTGACTATATCGGTGACCGTGAGCGGAAGATCCGGACCGACCGTATCGGCGAGGCGCCCGATCTGCAGCGGCAGGTCGTAGGAAAACTTGATCGACTTCGTGCCGAATAGATTCTCGTTCACGCGCCCCGTTCGGAGGCGACCCCAGCGCCCGTATCTAGCAACGACCGAATAGAGCAGCTCGTCGGGGTGGAACTGTGGGAGGAAGGCCAGTGGCAAGGCATCTCATCGCGAATCGGGGCGCACCATCCTTGACCACCGATCCTGAATTTTTCGTCCAGCCGAAATGCCGTCTGTTCCGCTACTCCTTCGACGAGCTGAATGAGCAGCTCTTCCAACCACGAAGCTGCTTTAGCACGCGATGCCCACCACGCATCGCCGCTTCACCTCGCGGAGCAGATCGGCCAGGTTCGCATCCCCGCTCACCACTCACGATGGCAGGCACGCGCTGTCGGCATGGAGCGCGGTCGATGCGCACAGAGCGTATCGATCGCGCGCGCGGCGGCGCTCGTCATCGGCTCGCCGCCGAGAAGCTATTTCATTCAAACGGGGCGGCGATGCAGCCGCGGCCTGGCGCTAAGCCGACTGCGACGGGCGCGCTCGCGTAATCTGATCGCGCCAGCGCGCCGCGCTAGCGGCGGCTCGCTATCCTGCGGTCACGAGCGCTCGCAGGTTCGAGATGATGGTTCGCCCGAGCTGGCCCGCTTCTATTGCGCGCAGGGAAGCCAGCTGGTTAACGGTGTCCGATACGGAAGGCGGACGAATTGGGGTGCCGTCGATCTCCACGAAGGGGCCGTCGGTCTCGGTCAGGAGCCGGTCCAGCGGAAGGGCCGCGACGAGCTGGCGGTGCTTGGGTGAATGCAGCATCTCGCGATTGATCGAGAAGTAGCAGCCGAGCGCGGCGGCGCGTCTCGCCTCCGCGGCAGTGCCGGTGAACCAGTGGAGGATGACGCGTCCGCGGTCCTGCGGCAGCGCGGCTTCGATATGGCCCAGCACCTTCGGGACGGCGCGCACGCTGTGCACCGTCAGGATCTTGCCGCCCTGCTCGGCGCAGGCCCGCAGGATGCGTTCGAAGATCCGCTCCTGCTCGGGGAAGCTGCGGTAGAAGCGCGGGCCTGCTTCCAGGCCGATCTCGCCGACGTAGCGCGCGTCCGGCAGCAGCGCCTCGAACAGCGGCAGCTCGCCCGCGCGGTCGGCCACCAGCTGCGGATGCAGCCCGAGCGCCACGCGGACGTGCTGCGAGCCGCTTGCCATTTCCCGGTTGCGCTTCCAGGCTTTCGGCGTCGTGGTAACGGCCAGGGTCGCGACCCGCTCGCGGTCGCACTCCGCGATGACCGCGGCATGGTCCCGATACAGGTCTAGGTGGCAATGGAAGTCCACCCAGCGCGGCGGCTGACGGGTGGTCGCGGCGGTGGTCATGATGGCTTGGCTTGCACGCCTTCGAGTAGCCGCCCGACCTCGCGCAGACCAGCAACATTAGTCGCCTCGTAGTCGGCCAGCCTGCCGGGATGGTCCGTCAGCGGGCCGGGACGATGTATGTCGAATGCGGCGCGCGCCGGCTTTTTGGCCAGGCGCGAGAGCGCGAGCTGGAAGGAGCGCACGTGCTCGCCCTCGGCGCGCTTCGTGTCCAGCACGCGGCCGTGCAGGCTCGGGATCTGATAGTCGGTGTCGTCGGTGCCCCAGCCTTCCTTGATCGCGGCGCGACCTGATGCTCGCATGCGGCCTGGCAGCCTTCACGCTGACCGCGCCGACAGGGACCGCAAGGAAAATGCCGCTGCGCACGTTGGTCGTCGCCTGCGGCGGCCTTGGTCTCTTCCTTTCCGCCGGCGGCCTGCTCGTCATGACGGCCGCCATGGCGGGCACGACCCTGACGGAGATCGACCGCGAGACGTTGACGATGGTCGTGGACGAGACGCCCTACGGCGCCGCCTGGACGATCCGGATGGTGGCGCTGATCCTGGCGGTCGGATCGGCGTCGACCATCCGCGGAGAATCGTCCCGAGCGCCCGTTGCGGCATCGGCGGCCGCCTTCGCGCTTGCGGTCGCCACGCTTGCCTGGGGCGGTCACGGCGCGATGAGCGAGGGCGCGATCGGCATCCTGCACCTTGGCGCGGACATCGCGCACCTGCTGGCGGCCGCCGTCTGGATGGGGTCGCTCCTGGGCCTCCTCCTGCTCGTCGCCAGACCGGCGGCGAGGATCGACGCCGGACATCTCGATCTGTCCTGGCGCGCGCTTCACGGCTTTTCGCGCACGGGCATGGCGGCGGTTGCGATCATCGTCCTTACTGGCGTCGTGAACGGCTGGCTGATCGTGGGTCCGAACGGCCTGCCTAGCCTGCCCTCCACGCTCTACGGCAAGCTGCTGCTGGCGAAGCTGGCCGCGTTCGCCGCCATGGTGGTGCTGGCATCGCTGAACCGCTTCCGGCTGACGCCTGCCCTTGGCTCGGTCGCGCCGTCGGGCGCGGCCCAACGTGAGCTGGGCGCGTTGCGTCTGAGCTTGGCGTTCGAGGCCATGCTGGGGATCGCAATTCTGGCGCTCGTCGCATGGCTGGGCACGCTGGAGCCGGGCGCGGCGACCGGGTGACGGTGCGAGCGGCCGCGCAGCGATCGCACGCAGGCCCTCACATTCCGCCGATGCCGGTCAGCATCCAGACGGCCATCGCGATCATGCCGAGGTTCTCGGTGAGCGAGACGAATCCCAGCGGCACGTTGGACGAGCCGCCGACGCATGCGCATTTGAGTTCGCGCCTGTCGATGTAGACGGCCTTGAAGACCGACACGGCGCCGACCGTGCCGATGAACAGCGCGATCGGGATCGAGAGCCAGTCCAGCGCACCGGCCACCATGAGGACGCCGGCCAACCCTTCCGCGAAGGGGTAGACGTATCCGTAAGAGACCCAGCGCTTGGCGAGCAGGTCGTAGTTGAGGAACATCGTCGAGAATTTCTCGACGTCCTGCAGCTTGAGCAGCGCGAGGACGGCCATGCTGAAGCCGCCGAACCACTGCAGCGCGTGGAGCGTGAACGGCGTGCCGAAGGCGGCATGGCTCGCCGCCAGCGCGAGCAGCGCGGTCATGGCGAAGAGCGCGATGACCGGACGGTAGCTGGTGGCGCCGGGCTCGGCGACGTGCATTCCGAAGTGCCGCCGCAGGTCGTCGTATCCGCCGATGCGCTCGCCGCCGATGAACACCTGCGGCGTGGTCTTCACGCCGTGCTCAGCCTTGAAGGCGTCGGTCTCGGCGCGCGTGGTGAGGTGGTGGTCCTCGACTTCGAAGCCCTTGCGCCGAAGCAGGTCCAGCGCCTTGAGCCCGTAGGGACAGGTGTGATCGGGCATCACCATGCGGTGAAGGACGGCGGTGGGACGGGTCGACATGGGTGCGCTCCTCGTTTGCGGTTCAACGGCACCCGGCCCATATGGGGTCCGTAGCATGGTCCGGAGTCAAGACCCGATGTCGACGTTCACGATCGCGAGGCTGGCGGAGGCCGGCGGAGTGGGCGTGGAGACCGTGCGGTACTATCAGCGGCGGGGTCTGCTGCGCGAACCCGAACGGCCGGGCGGCGGTGGCTTCCGTAGCTACGGCGAGCCCGATGTCCGGCGCCTGCGCTTCATCCGCTCGGCACAGGGCGCCGGGTTCACATTAGACGAGATCGGCGAGCTTCTCGAGCTGGACGCGATCGATGACAGGGCTCGGGCTCGTGAGCTGGCACGCTCCCGGGTGGCCGCGCTCGATGCCCGGATCGCGGAACTCCAGGGCGCCCGTGCGGCGCTGGCGCGGCTGGCCGACGCCTGTGCCGGCGGCTCCGCCGGGGCCTGCCCGATCATCACCGCCTTCGAGCCGTGATCACCTGCGCCGCGGATACGACCGCCACGGCCGCTGCGACGGCGTAAGGGTGAGCCCCAGCACCTGCGCCCGGCCTCGCAGGCCGTCGATCGTCCTTCCCATCTCCCGCGCGATCTGCGCCGTCTGCTGGCGCGCCTCGAGGCGGACGCGGAGTTCGGCGTCGTCCTCGTCCGTCCACCGGCGCGGCGCCCGCCGCGCCGCCGGCGGGTTCTCGTCGTCAGCTATGGAGATGCTCGCTCTCCCCGCACGCCTCGCCCGGTCCCTCGGTCTGGATCGTCGCGTGCTCAATGCCGAACCGCTCGTCGATCAGTTCGGCGACCGCCTTGCGGACGGTGTCGGCATCGGCGCCGGGCGCGAGCGTGACGTGCATGGTGCAGCTGACGTCGTCGTTCGACATCGACCAGACGTGCAGGTCGTGGAGCCCCGCGACGCCGGGGACGGCCGATACCGCCGCGCGCACCTCCACCAGCCGCAGGCCCGAAGGCACGCCCTCGAGTAGCACGTTCGTCGTGTCGCGCAGCAGCACCCAGGTCCGCGGCAGCACCCACAGGCCGATCGCCACGGCGACGATCGGGTCGATCCACGTCCAGCCGGTGAACTTGATGGCGAGCGCGCCGATGATGACGCCGACCGACCCGATCATGTCCGCCCACACCTCGAGATAGGCGCCCTTGACGTTGAAGCTGCCGTCCTTGCCGGCGGTGAGCAGCCGCATCGAGATCAGGTTCACGACGAGACCGATCGCCGCGACGATCAGCATGCCCCACGACTGCACCGGCTCGGGATCGGTGAACCGCTGGACCGCCTCGACGAAGACGTAGATCGCGATAGCGAACAGCAGGATCGCGTTGAACGCGGCGGCCAGGATCTCGAAGCGCCGGTAGCCGAACGTGCGGCGGTCGTCGGGTGGACGCTGCCCGATCCGGATCGCCATCAGCGCGATCACCAGCGCGGCGACGTCGGTGAGCATGTGGGCGGCGTCGGACAGCAGCGCGAGGCTGTTGAAGACGAAGCCCCCGACGACCTCGGCCACCAGGTAGGTGGACGTGAGCGCCAGCGCCCAGCCGAGCATCTTCGCGTTCGCGCCCGCGGTGTGGTCGTGGGAGTGGCCCCCGGGGCCGTGGTCATGCGCCATGCGTCTGCACTCCTTCGATGTCGGTGGTTGCGTCCGTCGCGCTCGCCTCGATCCTTCGCTGGCCGAAGCGGGCGTAGAGCGTCGGCAGCACGAACAGCGTCAGTAGCGTGGCCGAGATCAGGCCGCCGATGACCACCGTCGCCAGGGGCTTCTGCACCTCGGCGCCCGCGCCGTGCCCGAGCGCCATCGGCACGAAGCCGAGCGACGCGACGAGCGCCGTCATCGCGACGGGCCGCAGGCGTGCCAGCGCGCCCTCGCGTGCGGCCGTCGCGCGGTCGAGGCCGCGGGCCATCAGGTCCTGGATCGCGGATAGCATCACCAGTCCGTTGAGCACTGCGACGCCCGACAGTGCGATGAACCCGACCGCCGCCGAGATCGAGAATGGCATGCCCCTCAGCAGCAGCGCGAGGATGCCCCCGACTAGGGCCAGCGGCACGCCCGTGAAGACGATCAGCGCGTCGCGGACCGAGCCGAGCGCCCCGTAGAGCAGCAGCATGATCACCGCGAAGCAGATTGGCACCACGACCATCAGCCGGTCCCGCGCCGACGCCAGGTTCTCGAACTGGCCGCCCCATTCGAGGTAGGTGCCTGGCGGCATCTTCACCCGGGCGCCGATCGCCGCCTGCGCGTCCGCCACGACGCCTGCGACGTCCCGGCCGCGCACGTTCGCCTGCACGACGACGCGGCGCTTCCCGTTCTCGCGGCTGATCTGGTTGGGGCCATCGATGATCTCGATGTTCGCCACGGTGGAGAGCGGCACGAACCCGCCCTCGGCCGTGGGCACGGGCACCTGCGCGATGGCGGTGAGATCGGAGCGCGCCGACTCCGGCAGGCGGATCACGACAGGGAAGCGCCGGTCGCCCTCGAAGATCATGCCGGCCTCGCGGCCGCCGATCGCGGCGGCGACCGTGTCCTGCACGTCGCCCGCGGTCACCCCGACCCGCGACATCGCGGTGCGGTTCGGCCGGATGTCGAGCATCGGCAGCCCCTCGGTCTGCTCGACGCGGACGTCGGTCGCGCCTTGCGTCCGGCGCAGCACGCCCGCGATCGCCTCGGCGGTCGCGTTCATCTGCGCGAAGTCGTCGCCGAACACCTTCACCGCGACGTCACCGCGCACGCCCGCGATCAGCTCGTTGAAGCGCATCTGGATGGGTTGCGTGATCTCGTAGTTGTTGCCCGGCAGGGTCGACAGGCGCTTCTCCAGCCGCTCGACGAACTCGGCCTTGCCGAGGTTCGGCTCGGGCCACTGCTCCCTCGGCTTCAGGATCACGAAGGTGTCGGTGATGTTCGCCGGCATCGGATCCGACGCGATCTCCGACGTGCCGGTCCGCGAGAACGCGAACTGGACCTCCGGCTCCTTGGCGATCGCCTTCTCGACCTGCGCCTGCATCGCCTGGCTCTGGTCGACCGACGTGCCGGGGATGCGGATCGCCTGGACCAGCACGTTGCCCTCGTCGAGCTGCGGCAGGAACTCCTGTCCGAGCGTCGTGAAGGCGACGGCCGACAGCGCGAGTGCGCCCACCGCGATGCCGAGCGTGGCGTTGGGGCGGCGCAGGGCGGTGTCGAGTCCCGGCTCGTACCGCCGGCGGAGCGCGGATATGATCCGCCCCTCCTTTTCCTCCACCCGCTTGCTCAGCCAGATCGCGATCGCGGCGGGCACGAAGGTCAGCGACAGGACGAACGCGAAGACCAGCGCGATGATCACCGTCAGCGCCATCGGCTCGAACATCTTGCCCTCGACGCCCGTGAAGGTGAGCAGCGGCGCGTAGACGAGGATGATGATCGCCTGGCCGTAGACGGACGGGCGGATCATCTCGCGGGCGGACGCCGCGACTATGGCGAGCCGCTCGTTCAACGGCAGTGGCTCGTCGCGCCCGTGCTGCGCCTCGGCCAGCCGCCGCAGCGAGTTCTCGACGATGATCACGGCGCCATCGACGATCAGCCCGAAGTCGAGCGCCCCCAGGCTCATCAGGTTGGCGGACACGCCGGCCTGCAGCATGCCGATGCTGGTCAGCAGCATGGTGACGGGGATCACCATCGCGGCGATCAGCGCCGCGCGGAAGTTTCCGAGCAGCGCGAACAGCACGACGATGACGAGCAGGGCGCCCTCGGCGAGGTTACGCGCCACGGTGGCGATGGTCGAGTTGACCAGGTCGGTGCGGTTGAGCACCGGCTTGACCACCACGTCGACGGGCAGCGACGGCCCGATCTCCTCCAGGCGCTCCGACACGCCCGTTGAGACGGTGCGGCTGTTCTCGCCGATCCGCATGACGGCGGTGCCGACGACCACCTCGCGCCCGTTCTCGGACGCGGAACCCATCCGCAGGCCCTGTCCGGTCCTGACCTCCGCCACCTGGCTCAGCACGATCGCCACGCCTTCGCGCGTGGCGATCACCGTGCGGGCGAGCTCGTCGGCGGTGCGGACTCGGCCATCGGCGCGAACCGAAAGGCCCTCACCGTTGCGGTTGACGACGCCTGCGCCGGCGCTTGTGTTGTTGCGCTCGAGCGCGGTGGCGAGGTCCTGCAGCGTGATCTTCATCGCGGCCATGCGCTGCACGTCGGGAACGACGAGATACTCCTTGGTGTAGCCGCCGAGCGAGTCGATGCCGGCCAGGCCGGCGGTGCCCTTCAGCTGCGGCGCGACGATCCAGTCCTGCACGGTGCGGAGGTAGGTCGCCTTGTCCGCCTCGCTGACGAGGTGGTCGCCCTCGGGGCTGATGTAGCTGCCGTCGGGCTGGAGCCCGGGCTCGCCGCTCTTGTGGTTGACCTTGTCGAGCTCGCGGTATTCGACGGTCCACATGAAGATGTCGCCGAGGCCGGTGGCGATCGGGCCCATCTCGGGGTTCACGCCTTCGGGCAGGTCCTCCTCGGCCGTGCGCAGGCGCTCGGACACCTGCGCCCTCGCGAAGTAGATGTCGGTGCCCTCGTCGAACACCGCCGTGATTTGGGCGAACCCGTTACGGCTGAGCGAGCGGGTGTATTCGAGGCCGGGGATGCCGGCGAGCGCGGTCTCGACGGTGAAGGCGACCTGCTTCTCGACCTGGTCGGGCGAGAGCGCGGGTGCGACGACGTTGATCTGGACCTGGTTGTTGGTGATGTCGGGAACGGCGTCGATCGGCAGCCGCTGGAGCGCGAGGATGCCGGCGATGGCGGCGACGGCGGTGAGCAGCAGGACGAACCAGCGCCGCTCCACCGAGAAGGTGACGATGCGGGCGATCATGGGTCAGTCCTCGTGCTCGGCTTCGCCCTTTCCGAGCTCGGCCTTGAGGGTGAAGGAGTTGGTGGACGCGATGCGTTCGCCACCATTGAGACCGGCCGTGACGACGACTTGGCCGCCGTTGCGCCGGCCGAGCGTCACCGGCACGGCCTTGAAGCCGGTGGCGGTGCGCACGAACACGTGCGGCTTGTCCTCGATCATCTGGACGGCGGCCGAGGGCACCGCGACGGTGCGGTCGCCGCCTGCCGGCACGATGATCGACGCATTGACGGTCTCGCCCACGCGCCAGGTGTTGCCGCCGTTGTCGAGGGTCGCGATGACCGGCACCAGCCGGGTGGTCTCGTCGAGGACCGGCGACACGAACGTGACCCGTGCCGCCTGCCGGCGTCCGGGACCCGTGACCTCGACCTGCGCGCCGGGTTGGACCCGGCCGGCATCGGCCGGCAGCAGCGACATCGCGACCGAGACCTTCGAGAGGTTGGCGATGCGGAACAGTTCGGCGTCGGCGGCGACCGTCTGGCCGAGGGTCGCGGACCGGGCGATGACCTGCCCGGAGATGGGCGAGCGCACGGTGACGCGGTTGAGCGCGCCGCCGCCGCCGCCGAAGGCGTCGCCCTGCCCGAGGGGGTCTATTGCTGGTTCTCGGGCCCGTCCTTCGAAACCCCGGCCGAGATCCGGGCGGCGCGGGTGCTGGGCGCCGACGCGGTGGGCATGTCCACGGT
>CAKZIN010000010.1 GCA_936933955.1 uncultured Sphingopyxis sp.
GAGGGCGGTGGCGGGCTTAGCGGGCCAGTCGGCGCGCCAGCTCCCGTCGCGCGCGCGCGCTTCGATGCGCAGGCCTCGCACCTTGTCGAGCAGCGTGCCCGACGGCCCGGTCAGCGCGCCATCCGCCCGGCCCGAGCGGCGCATGAGCTTGCCGCCGTCGAGCCGCCACTCCACCCCGCTGAGCGCGTCGCGGGCGGAGGTGAAGCGCATGCCCGTCGGCTCGATCACGAAGGCGGCGCGTCGCTGTCCCCCCGCATCGCGCCATGGCCGCGGCTGCGCGGCACTGAGGTCCGCGGCGAGCAGCGCATCCAATCGCACCAGCGCGGACCCGTCGCTCAGGCGCCCCGCCGCTGCCTGCTGCGTGTCGACGCTGGTGCGCAGCAGCAGCACCCCCGCGCTCGCGACGATCGCGAAAATCGCCAGCGCGACCATCATCTCGACCAGGGTGAAGCCGCGATCGTTCAACGCGGCGCGCCTTGCGCGGGCACCAGCAGCGACAGCGCCGCGCGCCCGCCGCTCAGACCGGCGACGCGAATGTCGACCCGCGCGGTGCCCGGCACCGGCCCCCCGCTCACCGCGCGCTGGACGAGGAAGCTCGCCCCGCCGTTGGTCACGCGCGACGAGCCTGCGGTGGGCGCACCTGGGGCGCTCGCCACCAGCGCGGCTTCGTTCTGCGCGACGATGCGCGCGAGCGTCGCCAGCTCGACCTCGCTCGCGCTGCGTACCGCGAATGCGTCGAGCCGCACCAGCGCGAGGCCCGCGATCGCCAGCACCGCCAGCGCGACGAGCATCTCGATTAGCGTGAAGCCGCCGTCGGAGGGTGGGCGGTGGGTCACTGGACGGTCACGCTCCCCGCGCCGTCAATGCGGACGGTGGCGCGCGTGTCGCCGCGCGCAATGGCGAGCTCGAGCGCCTGGTCGGGGAGGCCGAGCGCGTCGAACGTCACCCGCCCGCCGCCGTTCAGCGTGACGCCAGTGCCCTCGGCCCAGTCGTGCTGGTCGGCGGGGTCGGGGCGCCATTCGCCCTCCACCCGCCGCTCGACGCCATAGCCTGACGGCGCCACCCACAGCCGCTGCGGCGTGCCCGTAACGATCGCCCCATCGCGCACCGCGGCGGCGCGCGCGGCAAAGCGGCTCGCCTCGGTCGCGGGGCTCCCTCCGGCGGGCGGGAGCGACAGCACCACCGCCGCGGTCAGCAGCCCGAGTACGCCGAGCGCGACCATCAGCTCGACCAGCGAAAAGCCGGTGTCGCAGGGGTGAGGGCTATTTCGCCTCGGCATAAATGTCGGCGTTGAGCTCGCTGCCGCCCGGCGCCCCGTCCGCGCCCAGCGAGTAGATCGCGAACGGCTGGCCGCTCGGCCCCGGCGTCGCCAGCTGATAGGGGCGCCCCCACGGATCGTTGGGCAGCGACCGCACATAGCCACCCGGGCGATAACGCGACGGATCGGCGAGCCCCGCCGGAGCGGTCTTCAGCGCCGCGATGCCGTCACCGGCGCTCGGGTAGGTGAGGTTGTCGAGCCGATACTGCTCCATCGCGCTTTCGAGCGTGGCGATGTCGGCGCGCGCCTTGGTCACCATCGCGCGGTCCTGGCTCGGCAGGACGTTGATCAGCACGACCACGCTCAATAGCCCGATGATGAAGATTACCACCATCAGCTCGGTCAGGGTGAAGCCGCGGTTGCGGCTTTGGTCATCTCGGGCGTGATCAGTGTCGGGAGTCATGGGAGTTGCGCCTTTATCCGCCTGCGAGGCTTTGCAGCTGCAGGATGGGGAGGAGGATGGAGAGGATGATCAGCGCGACGGTGCCGCCCATCAGGATGATGATTGCGGGCTCGATCAGCGCCATCGTCGTCGTGGTGAAGCGGTCGAACTCCTGTTCGAGATAGTCCGCCGCGCGCGCCAGCATCAGTTCGAGCCGCCCCGCGCTCTCCCCGCTCGCGGCGAGGTAGGTGAGCAGCGGCGGGAACACGCCCGCGCCGCGCATCGCCGCCGACAGCGACCCGCCGCCGCGCACCTGCTCGGCGATGTCGGCGGTGGCGCTGCGCAGCGCATGGTTGCGGATGGTGGGGAGGGTCAGCGCGAGCCCCTCCACCAGCGGCAGTCGCGCATCGACCATCGTCGCCAGCGTGCGCGCGAAGCGGGCGGCGTGGAGGTCGCGGAGCAGGCGGCCGACCAGCGGCAGGCGGATGATCGCGCGGTCGAAGGCGAGCCTCGGCCCCGGCTGACGCAGCAGCGCGCCGAGCGCCACGCCGGCGAGCGCCAGTGCGATCAGCACCGCCCACCACCAGCTCGCCGCGAAGGCGGAAACGGCGATCACCGCCCGGGTCAGCCACGGCAATTGCTGGCCGACATTGTCGAACTGCTCGACCACGCGCGGCACGACGAAGATCATCAGCGCTGCCACCACCGCCACCGCGACGATCGCCAGCACGATCGGGTAGGCGAGTGTGGAGAGCAGCTTGCCACGCACCTCCGCCTGCCGTTCGAGCAGCGCGGACAGCCGCTCGAGGATTTCGGGGAGGCTGCCCGACGCCTCCCCCGCAGCGATCATCGCGCGGTAGAGCGGGGGGAAGCTCTTCGGTTCGCGCGCCATCGCATCGGCGAGGCGACGGCCTTCGACCACGCCCGCGTGGACCGCGCCGATGACGCCCGCGACATTGGCGCGCTCGCTCTGCCGCATTGCGGTGCGCAGCGCCTCCTCAATCGGGCTGACCTGAGTCAGCGTCGCGAGCTGACGGGTGAACAGCGCGAGGTCCTTGGCGCTGAGTTTCGCCGCGCGGGTGAGCAGCGCGGGGCCGCGCGGCGGCGCCTTGTCCTCCGCGGGGCGCGTGGAGGTCGGCTCGACCTTGACGACATAAAGCCGCCGCGCGGTCAGCTGCGCCGACGCCGCCCCACGGTCCGCCGCATCGAGCGTCCCCCGCTTCTCCCGCCCCGCCGGGTCGATCGCGATATAGGCGAAGGCGGCCATTTATGGTGCCGGGGGAGATTGCAATTCCCCCCTCCCGCCTGCGGGAGGGGTCGGGGGTGGGCCGGGTTCAGCACCAAGGCTCCCGGCTCCGCGCCCACCCCCAGCCCCTCCCGCAAGCGGGAGGGGAGGGTGTGGCTCTAGCCCCTCCCCTTCAGGGGAGGGGTTGGGGTGGGGTGGTGCGGTCGGCTCGCCGCCTGCCGGAGAGACCCCACCCCCGGCCCCTCCCCTGAAGGGGAGGGGGGAGGTTGGCGCCGCGCCGTCGTCGCTGCGCACGACCCGCAGCGCTTCTTCCGCGCTGGTGTCACCGCGCTCGACCGCGGCCCGGGCGCTTTCCGCCAGCGTCGGCGCGCGCGCGAAGGCGTGGGCGGATAATGCCGCTTCGTCTGTGCCTTCGCCGATCAGGCGGCGCAGTTCCTCATCCACCCGCACCGCTTCGTAGAGTCCGACGCGACCGCGATAGCCCGACCCGCCGCACGCTTCGCACCCCACCGGTCGGCGGCCGGTCAGTGCCTCAGCGCCCAGCGCACGGGCGAAGGCGGGTTCGACCTCCGCCGGCTCTGCGCAAACCTCACACAGCCGCCGCACCAGCCGCTGCGCGATCACGCAGCGTAGCGACGAGGCGATCAGGAACGGCTCAACCTTCAAATCCTTGAGCCGGGTGATCGCGCCGATGGCGTCGTTGGTGTGCACCGTCGACAGCACGAGGTGTCCAGTGAGCGAGGCCTGCACCGCGATGTCCGCCGTCTCGCGGTCGCGGATTTCGCCGACCATCACGACATCGGGGTCCTGCCGCAAAATGGCGCGCAGGCCCGTCGCGAATTCCAGCCCGACGCGCGCATTGACCTGCGTCTGGCCGACCCCGTCGACGCTATATTCGACCGGATCCTCGATGGTCAGGATATTACGTTTGCCATCGTTCAGCCGAGCAAGCGCGGCGTAGAGCGTGGTCGTCTTGCCCGAACCGGTCGGCCCGGTGACGAGGATGATGCCGTTCGGCTGAGCCAGCGCGGCTTTGAGAATCTCATACGCATCGCCCGACAGGCCGAGCCGGTCGAAGGCGATCCCTGCGCTCTTGGTGTCGAGCAGGCGCATCACCACCCGCTCGCCGCCGCGCGCGGGGAGGGTGGAGACGCGCACGTCCAATGCGCGTCCGCCGAGCGTCAGCGAAATGCGCCCGTCCTGCGGCACGCGGCGCTCGGCGATGTCGAGCCGCGCCATGACCTTGACCCGGCTGACCAGCACAGCGGCGACGCGCGCGGGCATCCGCAGCACCTCACGCAAAATGCCGTCGATGCGCATCCGCACCACCAGCGCGCTTTCGTAAGGTTCGATGTGGATGTCGCTGACGCCCTGCCGCGCGGCGTCGGCGATGATCGTGTTGATGAGGCGGATGGCGGGTGCATCGTCGGCGCTGTCGAGCAGGTCCTCCGCGCTCGGCAGGTCGTGGCCGAGCGCGTCGAGCCCTTCGCTACCGGCAATCGCCCCCGCCATCGCCGCCTGCGAATCGAGCGCATAATGCTCCGACAGCAGCGCGTCGAAGCGTTCGGCGTCGACCATTTCGACCGCTGCGATGGGTCGCCCGAGATGGCGGCGCAACTCGATCAGCATCGCCGCCGCGGTCCCCTCACGCAGCACCGCGACGGGCGCTTCGGCGCTACCTCCGATCAGCACGCCCCCTTCACGCGCGGCGGCGTAGGGGATTGCGGCGGTGGAGAGGTCGGGCGCGCTCGCCATGCTCGGCCGTCAGCGCGGCGGCGGAGGTGCAGCGGTCACGGGGGGCACCTGGCTTTGCGGCACCTGGCTCGCCGGGATGGGGATGACGACCGGGGCGGAGCTTTGCGGGCGCGCGTCGATGATCGAACTGGGCGCGATCAGCACGTCGTCGGGGCGCGGCGTCACCACCGGCGGCACGGTGCCGAGATAGTCGCGCACCAGATTGTCGATCTCCGGCTCCGCATCGGGATTGCGCAGCCACTGTTCGCGCCGGATGTAGCCGTAACGCTGCGCGGTCATCGCCGCATTATCCTCACGGCTGTTGAGGATCGTCGGGCGGATGAAGACCATCAGGTTGGTCTTGGACCGGCTGCGCGAGCGGCTGCGGAACAGCTGGCCGATGATCGGAATGTCCGACAGCAGCGGGATGCGCTCGATCGTGCGGCGCTCGTCGTCGTTGAGGAGGCCGCCGATGGCGAGAATCTCGCCATTGTCGACGGTCAGCACCGTGTCGAACGCGCGCTTGTTGATGATGAGGTCGGACGAGCGCGAGCTGACCGGGCCGGCAACGCTCGACACTTCCTGGCGCAGGTAGAGCTTGATCTCTCCGCTGGCGTTGATCTGCGGCGTGACGTCGAGCTTTATGCCGACTTCCTCGCGCTGGACGGTGCGGAAAGCGTTGTCGAAGTTCTGGCTGAGGCGCTCGCCGGTGGTGATCGGCACGTCCTGCCCGACGAGGAATCGCGCGGGCTGGTTGTCGAGCGTGACGATGTGCGGCGTCGCGAGCAGGTTGGACGCGGTGTCGCTTTGCACCGCGTTGATGATCGCGCCGAAGATGGTGTTGCGGCCGATGTCCCCGGCGAAGCCGGCAAAGCCGCCCGCGGCGGAGAGCAGCTGCTGGATCGCGGTCTGCGCGACCTCTGGCCCGAAAGGATTCGTGTTGGTGGTGGTAACGACGTTGCCGTTGATCGTCGTCGTCTGCTGCGAGAGGGCGTAGCCGCCGACCGCCGCTCCCACCGCCAGGATCGAGGGGTTGGCGTTAGAATAGTTGGTGGCGAGGAACGGCGCGTTGCGCCCACCGAGCAGGAACTGCACCCCCAGCTGGCGCGCGGCGGCATCGCCGATCTCCACCACGATCGCTTCGACCAGAACCTGCGGGCGGCGCACGTCGAGCTGGCGGATCAGTTCGCCCAGCTGGCGCTGCACGTCGGGGTTGGCGGCGACGATGATCGCGTTGACCCCTTCGTAGCGGGTGACGATCGCCGGGCCGCGGCGCACGATGCTGTTACCCGCGCCACCGCCAGCCGTGGTCTGTGCAGGAACCGCGCGCTCGATCGGCTGGCTGGCGGAGGCATTGCCGTTGCCGCCTTCGGGGGGATTGTAAGGGCTCGAGGGACCGCGCTGCGAAGCGCCGGTGGTGGGCGCAGCGGGGTCGCTGCCGCCGCCGATCAGCTGTTGCAGCGTCGGCAGCAGTCGCGCCGCGTCGGCGTGCTGCAGCGTGTAGACGCGGATCTCCGCCGCGCTTGCCGCTCGGTTGTCGAGCTGCTGCGCCAGCGCGGCGAGCCGCTCCACCTCACGCGCGTCGCCGCGAATGGCGATGCTGTTGGAGCCGTCGAACGGCGCGATCGACACGCCGCCCGGCGCGCCGGGCCCCGCCGCCCCGCCGAGCTGGCGCAGGCTCTCCGCAATCTCCCGCGCGCCTGCGTTGCGCAAATTGATGATCCGTTGCGTCGTCGTATCGCGGTCGAGCGTCGCGGCGAGCGCGCGGATGCGGCGCACATTGTCGGCGTAGTCGGCGATGACCAGGCTGTTGGCCGCGCGATTCGCGGTAAGCGAGCCTGCGCTGCTGACCAGCGGGCGCAGCGTTTCGATGGCGCTCGCAGCGTCGGCGCGCTGGAGGCGGATGACGTCGGTGACGAGCGCGTTCGCGGGTGCACCGCGGCTGCCGAGCCGCGACGGCTGCGTCGCCGCGCCCTCCGCCGGCTGCACGCGGTAGGCACCGTTGCCCATCGGGATCGCGACGAGACCGTTGGCGCGCAGGGTGGAGAGCACCACCTCGAAATATTCGGCGCGCGAGAGTGGCCGGTCGGTGACCGCGGTCACCCGCGCCTGCACACGGCCGTCGACCACGAAGGTGCGCCCGGTAACGCGCGCCGCGTCGGTCAGGAACGCGCGCACGTCGGCATCGCGCACGTTGATCTGGTTCTGCGCGGCAAGCGGCGCGGGGACGGCCAGCACCAACGACAGCGCGGCGGTGAGACGGAGTGCGGATCGCTTCATCGAATGCTGCCCGGCGGCGGCGGCGGAGTGACGGGCGGGGGCGGGGCGATGACGGTGCTACTCACAGGCGGAGGGGGAGCGGGCGGCGGCGGGGCGGTGGGCGCGCTTTGTGACGGGGGTGTGACAGCGCCGGGGATGGAGCCGGGGGCGACGGTCACCCCCGCCGCTCCGGCCGCGGGCTGCGGTGCGTCGCTCTGGTCGATGTAGAGCAGCTCGCGCGCTCCGGCGTTGTCGATCTCCACATGGTCGAAGTGAACCGCGACGAGCTTGACCCCCGGCTGAATATCCTCGCCCACCAGGATCGATTTTTGCACCTGGTCTTGCCCGGCGATGATCGCGCTGCCGCCGCCGCTCGCCCGGTCGACGCGGGTTCCGAACAGCTGGAGGGGGAGGCCGGTGACCCGGCTCGTCGCCTGGGTGACGGCGACCTGGGTGCGAAAGAAAGGGTCTACCCGCGCGAACAGTCCGGCGCGCGTCGCATCGTCGATCTCCGGCGGGCCGGCCAGCCGCCAGTCGCCGAGCGGAGACACGGGGGTGAGCGCGGCGAGCGCCAGCCGCACGCCCTGCACCGTCGCGAGCGCGACCAGCGCGGTCATCGCCGCGCGCGCGGGCCAGTCCACCGGCAAGCGGGCGATGCGGGCGCGACGCCGTTCGTTGAGCGAAATGATCATGCGCCCCGCCTGTCGTCCTTCCCGCAGCTCCGTGCGCGGTCTAGCCGCCTATCCGGCGTGCGGCAATCAATGGCTCCCGGAGAGGCCCAGGCCGAGCAGCGCCACGGCAAAGCTGGCTACCAAGAAGAATGCGACCGTCACCAGCACCAGCATCCGCGCCGCCGCACCCAGCCGACCGAGGCGATAGGTGCCGCGTAACTGGCGATAGATGTGGATCGGCGGGACGAGCACCGCGGCGCTCATCAGCAACCCGCTTGGCAGGCCGAGCGACGACCCGAGCGTCAGCACGGTTGCGAGCAGCAGCATGAACGCCAGCGAATAGGTGACGAAAACCGCGTGGTCGTAGAGCCCGTAGCGCCTCGAAAAGGGGAACAGCAGCCACAGAAACGGCAGCGACAGCGGCACCAGCAGAGGGGCAAACTTATAGCTGTTGTTCTGAAGCTTATAGAGCGCGAGGTTGGGGTTCGCCCTGAAATTGCGAATGGCCGTCCCGATCACGCCCAAGGCGCGTCGATCGGCCCGGATCGTCAGCCGCCCCTTTGAAATATCGTTCTGCGCTGCGACGGAAAGGTCGGGGGATGATCCAAGGTCCCCCAATTCGCCGCGCAGAACGCGCTGCGCCGTCCTCGCCTCGGCGAGCTGTGCTTGCGCCGTAGCGTGCGCCGGTGACCCGGTGGGCAGTGCGGCGACCTGCGCTTCGAGCCGAGCGACGTCGGCGTCGATCTCGCGGCTGTTTTCGATCTGCGTGACGAGGTTCTCCCCGCTCCCGGCGAGGCTGTGGCCGGTGAGGCCCATGGTCGCGAACATGGCGAACAGCGCGAACAGGAACAGCCCGAACGGGGCGACGAAATGCCGCCGCTCACCGTCAATGAAGCGGCGGGTGAGCTCCCCCGGGCGCCAGGCGAGCATCGGCAGCGTCGCCCAGATGCGCCCTTCGACATGGAGCACGCCGTGCAGCGCTTCGTGCCACCAGGCGCCGAGCGTGCGATGCGGGTGCGCTTCCTGCCCGCAGCCCGAACAATAGGCGCCATCGCCCAGCGCATTGCCGCAGTTGAGGCACGCCGCCGCCATCCGATCCCCCGTCACCGCTCCCGCGAGCCGCGCGCGATTTAGGGCGGCGGAGGGCGGGCTGACAAGTCGCCTGCGCACAACCTGCAGCGCGTCTCAGGGCTCATGCGACGAAGAGAGAGGTGCGCGTCCGCATCGCATGACGCCAGGCCGCGAGCGCGCTACAGGGCGCGCGTGACCGACCGACCCCTCCCGCCCGTCATCGCGCGCACACGGCGCATCGGCTGGGTGCTGTTGGCCATCGCGCTGCTCTCCGCGCTCATCTGGCGGCGGTCGGAGGTCGGGGTTGCCACGGCAGCGCTCGTGACGGCGATCGTCGCGGGCATCGCCGGACTGCTCGCCGTGGTCAACGCGCTGATCGTCCGGGGCATGGCGCTGGCGATGCGGGATGCCGTCGCCAGAGCGGACGACCCCCCTCAGAGCATGTAGCGCAGGCGGATGCTTTCGGTGTCGGGCCCGTCGAGGCGGAACGCCGCCGAATCGAACCGGGGCGGCCCCATTCGAAGCGCGGGGTCGCGCGAAAAGCCAAAGCCTTCACGCGGGATGCCCATCAGCTTGTCCATGCGGCCGTTGCCGTTTTCATCATGTACCACCGCGATGGCGTAGCGGCGACCGGCGGGAAGGCTCGCGCGGAGGGCAGCCGCATCCTCGAGCGGCACGATCAGCCGGGTCGCGGCGGGATCGCGGCTGCAATCGGGGAAGGCGCCGGCGTTGGCGGTGATGCACACCAACAGCTGACCGCGCGTGCTGCGCTGGCCCTGTACGCTCAGCGTCAGCGACGCGCTCGCTGCGGCCTTTGGGCCTGCGACTTCAGCGCCGAGCGGCGCGCTCGTGGCGCACAGCGCCAGCGCCGCCAGCATCCCACTGCGCAAGCCCAAGGTCCGTGCCGCAAACCCGATCCCAGAAACGGAAGTAGAGCCCATAATTCCCTCGATAGCGCTCGTGGTGCCGTTGGTGATGCGTGGCGCTTATCAGCCACTTGCCTACCGGACCGTGAACGATGCCACGCGGCAGCATCTCCCAGCCCATGTGGTTGGTGATCCCCATCAGCGTCATAATGCCGAGCACCAGCCCGAGCATCGCGACGTGGATCGGGATGAGGAAGACGAGCGCTGGGATAACGATCGCGCCGGTCAGCGCTTCCCACGGGTGAAAGCTCATCGCCGCCCAGGCGGTGGGCGGACGGCTGGCGTGGTGGACCGCGTGCATCACCTTGAACAGCCGCGGCTCGTGCATTGCCCGGTGCGTCCAATAGAACCACGTGTCATGCGCGATCAGATAGAGCGCCACGCTGACCGGCGCCCACCACAGCGGCATCGCGCTCCAGTCGGTGTAGATTTGCGTCCAGCCGTGCGCCTGCCAGCCCCACGCCACGAGCCCGGCAGGCACGCCGTAGATGGCCGCTGAGGCGAGGCTCCAGCCGATTTCCCGTCGGATCTGCGGGTCGAGCCCGGCGTAGATGCCGGGCCGCACGCGGCGGCTGACCGCGGCGAAGATGCCCGACGTGATGAGGTAGCGCACACCCACGATCAGCGTCATCGCGATCATCGAAAGGAGGAGCGAGTTGGTGGTCACCGTCGCAGCTTAGCTTCGCGGGGCGCGTTTGTCGCGCGGGAGATGTCCGTCGCCCGCCGCTTGCACTCCCAACCCGCACGCCCCACCATGGCGGGCATGAACGCCCCCCATCGGCGCGCCGTCACTGCGGTGCTCGGGCCGACCAACACCGGCAAGACGCACCTCGCGATCGAACGGATGTGTGCGCATTCGTCCGGCACCATGGGTTTCCCGCTGAGGCTGCTCGCGCGCGAGGTTTACGACCGCGTCGTCGCCATCAAGGGCGCCGCGCAGGTGGCGCTGGTGACGGGGGAGGAGCGCATTGTCCCTGACACCGCACGCTACACGCTGTGCACGGCGGAGGCGATGCCGCGCCCGGGCAGCTTGGGGGGCGACCCCGCTTTCCTCGCGCTCGACGAAGCGCAGCTCGGGCAGGACCGCGAACGCGGGCATGTCTTCACCGCGCGGATGCTCGAGGCGCGGGGGCGCGAGGAGACGATGATCCTCGGCTCGGGAGCGCTGGCGCCGGTGGTGCGCGCGCTGCTGCCCGATGCGGAAATCACCGCGCGTCCACGTTTTTCGACGCTAAGCTACGACGGCCCGCGCAAGCTCTCCCGCCTGCCCCCGCGCAGCGTCGTCGTCGCCTTCTCCGCCGAGGAAGTCTACGCCATCGCGGAGGCGCTGCGGCGCTTTGCCGGGGGCGCGGCGGTGGTGATGGGCGCGCTCTCCCCGCGCACGCGCAACGCGCAGGTGGCAATGTTTCAGGCGGGCGAGGTCGATTATCTCGTCGCCACCGATGCCATCGGCATGGGGCTCAACCTCGACGTGACGCACGTCGCTTTCGCGAGCCTCGCCAAGTTCGACGGCCAGCGCCAGCGGCGGCTGACGATCGCGGAGATGGCGCAGATCGCGGGCCGCGCCGGGCGGCATCAGCGCGACGGCAGCTTCGGGTCGGTGGGCAGCGCCGCGCAGTTCACCGACGCCGAGGTCGAGGCGATCGAGGAGCATCGCTTCGCCCCGATCGACTGGCTCTACTGGCGCGAGCCCAGTCCCGCGACGGACAGCGTACGCGCGCTGATCGACGCGCTCGATGCGTCGCCGCCGCACCCGCAGCTGCGCCCCGCTCCGGAAGCGACCGACCTTGCCGTGCTGAAGGCGCTGTCGGGCGATCCGGCGGTGATGGCGACCGCGCGCGGGAGCGACCAGGTGGCGCGGCTGTGGGCGACCGCGTCGGTTCCCGACTTTACCAAGAGCGGCCCGATCCACCACGCGCGGCTGATCGCGCGGCTGTGGGGCTGGCTGGGGGAGGGCGACCGCAGCATTCCCGACGATTGGGTGGCGGGGCGGCTCAAGGAGCTCGACCAGGCGGGCGGGTCGGTGGAGGCGCTGGCGGACCGCATCGCGAAGGTGCGGACGATGTGCTACATCACCCAGCGCCGCGACTGGCTGACCGACGCGCCTGCGCTGGCGGCGGAGGCGAGCGCGGTCGAAGGCCGTCTTTCCGACGCGATGCACGCTGCGCTGACGCAACGGTTCGTCGACCGTCGCACGACCGTGCTCTTGCGCGCCATCGGGCAGGGCGCCGCCGACGTGCCCGTGGCGCTGGATGAGGACGGCACGGTGCGCGTCGATGGCGAGGCCATCGGTCGACTCGATGGCTTTCAGTTCATCGCCGACCCTGCCGCGCGTGCGGGCGACCGGCGCATGCTGCTCGCGGCGGCGGAGCGGCACCTCTCGGGCGTGCTCGCCGAACGCGCGGCGGCGCTCGCGTCGGCGGCAGGCGACGCGCTGACGCTGCACCTAGCCGATGGCGAAGCCCCCGCGCTGATGTGGCAGGGCCGCGCGGTGGCGACCTTGGTCAAGGGCGCGCATCTCTTGAGCCCGCGGCTCAAGCTTGCGCGCGGGACCGACGCGCTCGACCCGCACCGGCGCGCGGCGGTGGAGGCGCATCTGGCGGCGTGGGTCGACGATGCGGTGGCGCACCGGCTCGGGCGCCTGCTGGCGATGGCGGCGAGGGCGCGTGACCCGGAGGCGCCGCCCGAGCTGCGCGCAGTGCTCGCGGCGCTGGTCGATCGCGGTGGGGTGATCGCCCGCGACGCGCACGACGCCGCGCTGCGCAGCGGTCCGCCAGCGTTGCGCAGCGGCCTGCGCGAGCTTGGGGTGCGGGTGGGGAGCCTCGATCTACACCACCCCGACGCATTGAAGCCCGATGCGCAACGCTGGCTCGCTGCGCTGTCGGCGGCCTGGCGTGGCGAGGGCGCGATGCTGCCGCCGCCTGCTGGCACGGTGCTGAGCGACGCTGCGGAGCCCGGTCCCGCCTATCGCCGCATCGGCGCGCGGGCGCTGCGGGTGGATATGGTCGAGCGCCTCGCCCGCCACGCCCACGCCGCGCGCATGGCGGCGGTGCGAAGCGCGGGCGAGGCGGATGAAGCCGCTCAACCGCCACTGCTCCAGCCTGCGCCGGAGCATGGTGACCCCGCCTCCATGTGCTCCGACGAAGGCCGCAGCGTGGTCGAGCAGGGCGCAGCGTCCGATGACTCCGCGCAACCTGCGGAGGAGACTTCTCCGCTCGCAGACGTGAGCGAGCCCCAACCCCCGGCCCCTCCCCACAAGGGGGAGGGGAGGGCGGCGTTCACCATCGATCCCGCGCTCGCGCAATCGTTGGGGTTGACCGCGGAAGAGCGCGCCTTGCTGTGGCGCATGCTCGGCTTCCGGCGGACGGGCGATGCTGCGGAGGATGAGGCGGCGCAGCTGTGGACGTGGCGCGGCCGCGCGCCGCGCGAACGCGAGCGGCGACGACCC
>CAKZIN010000011.1 GCA_936933955.1 uncultured Sphingopyxis sp.
GCGACCCCGACGATGCGCGCGCCGCGCTCACCGCGCTCGCGGCGGCGACCGCGCCCGAGATCGCACGACGACTGTCGCCAGAGGTTGCGCCGTTGCTCGATCGCTGCCCGACGCACCGCGTGCCGTTGCTCGGCGGGCGCGCCGACCTCGCCAAGCATTGGGCGGTGTCGGCGGCCATTACCGCGCGCGTCGGCGCCCAGGCGAGCGAGGCGCTGGGCACCTGGAAGGAACTCAGCGACAGCAACCGCGGCGGATCGGGCTTTTCGTTCGTCGACCTCGCGGCGGATCGGTCGGGATTTCGCTGGGCGGCGGCGCTCACCGACCCCGCGCAGTTCGTTGCCGCGCGCGATATGTTGCTGCGTGGGCAGGCGGCACGGCTGGTCCCGCCAGCGCTCCTCACCGCGCCCGAGGGCATGTCGAGCGAGCAATTCGAAGCGCGCTGGCGCGCCACCGACAGCGCCGCCTACGCCGCCTCCGTTGCGCGGATCGACAGGGCGCTGGATGCAGTGATGCGTTGAGGGGCTAGGCGAAGGCTTGAGGCGCGGTTCCCGGGTGAGATGTTGCGCCACGCCGCCACAGCTCCGGCCTCCGCCGGAGCCACAGTGCGTCAAATAATCTCCACCGCTCGCCCGGCGCGTTCGAAGCGGTTGAGAATGTCCTGCACCTGCTCCGCCGTATGTTCTGCGCACAGCGAACAGCGCAGCAGCGTCATGCCCGCAGGAGTCGCCGGGGGCCGCGCAAGGTTCACGTAAAGGCCGTTCTCGAGCAGCGCCTCCCACATCATCGCGCCCTTTTCGAGGTCGGGCATGATGACGGCGATGATCGCCGACTGCGGCTCCTCCGTGCCCAGCTGGAACCCCAGCGACTTGAGGCCCGCGTGCAGCGTGCGGCTGTTCTCCCACAGATGCGCGCGCTTGGCCGCGCCGCCGTGCATCAGCTTCCGGATCGAGGTCGCCGCAGTCGCCACCACGCTCGGCGGCAGCGATGCGGTGAAGACATAGGGGCGGCAGACCAGCCGCAGCACCTCGAACTTGGGGTGGTTGGAAACGCAGAAGCCGCCCACCGTGCCGACGCTCTTGGAAAAGGTGCCGATGACGAAATCGACGTCGCTCAGCACCCCTTGCGCCTCGGCGACGCCGCGGCCGTGGTCGCCGATGAAGCCCATCGAGTGCGCTTCGTCGACCAGCACCATCGCGCCCGCGGCCTTCGACACCGCGATCATCTCTTTGAGCGGCGCGACGTCGCCGAGCATCGAATAGACGCCCTCCAGCACCACCAGCTTGCCCGAGTCGGCAGGAAGGCGGCGCAGGCGCTTTTCGAGCGCGTCGACGTCGTTGTGCTTGAACGGCACGACTTCGGCATTGCCGAGCGCGCACCCGTCCCAGATGCTGGCGTGGCTGTCGATGTCGAGTACGATGTAATCGCCCTTGCCCGCCATCGTCGAAATGATGCCGAGGTTTGCCTGATATCCGGTCGAAAAGACCATCGCATGGTCCATGCCGTAAAATTCGCGCAGCGCCGCCTCGCAATCTTTGTGCGGTGAATAGGTGCCGTTGAGCACGCGGCTGCCGGTGGTGCCGCTGCCGAAATCGTCGAGCGCCGCCTTACCCGCCGCGAGCACGTCGGGGTCGAAAGTCATGCCCATGTAGTTGTAGGTGCCGAGCAGGATCGTCTCGCGCCCGTTGCAGATCGCGACGGTGGGCGACTTCGCCTCCTGCATGACCAGGCTGAACGGGTCGGTGACTCCGGTCGCCAACAGCGCGCGGCGTTGTTCGATGATAGGATCGAACTTGGCGAACAGGTCGGGGGCGCCGCCGTCGTTCGTCACGTCGTCGGCGGGATTGTCGGGCTGCATCACGGCGTCGGTCATGGCGGCGCGGTGTAAGCGACCCGCGCGCACTTGGCGAGAGGCGCGGGGCGGGGCGGCGACTTGACGCCTTAGCGCCTCAGCTCGCGATATAGTCGCGCAGCGCTGCGGCCTCCGCCTCGATCCGCTGAATGCGAAATTTGACGAGGTCGCCGATCGAGACGAAGCCGACCATCCGCCCCCCCTCGACTACCGGCAGGTGGCGGATGCGGCGGCGGGTCATCAGCGACAGCGCGACCAGCACCGGCGTGTCGAGCGTGATGGTCACCGCGGGGCTGGTCATCGCGTCGGAAACCGGCGCGTCGAGCGCGCTCGTTCCACGCGCGTCGAGGCACAGCACCACGTCGCGTTCGGAGATGACGCCGATCACCTCGCCCGCGTCGCCAACGCTCCCCGCCTCGGCCAGCACGGGCATGGCGCCGATGCGGTGCTCCGCCAGCCTCGCGACCACGGCCGAAAGCGGCTCCGCCGCGCGGGCGCAGTGGATCGCGGCCTCGGCAGCGGCCGCTTCCCCCACGGCAGCCGCATCGCGTGCGGCGAGCAAGGAACCTATGGTCATCTCCCGCGCCCTCCCGTTGACGGACGCGAGGCTAGGCCAGTGCAGCGCGCGCCGCAATCGCTTGGATATGGCGCGCGCCGCGCGTAGAGCCGCAGGATCATGGCGCTCCCCTCCAAGCTCGACGAACCGACGGTCTCGCAGCACGCCTGGGCGCGTTATCGGCGATTGATGGTGTGGATGGCGCTGGCGGCGGCGGTCACGGCTGCGGCGGCCGTGGTGTTTCTCGCGCGGCGACACCCCGACGCGAGCATCCACCTTTACATTGCCGCGGCGCTTGGCGCGTTTCTCTCGGTTTTGTTGGGCGCGGCGTTGATGAGTCTGGTGTTCCTCTCCGCCGGGACCGGGCATGACGGCGCGATCGAAGACCCGTTCGACGCCGATGATGAGACGCGCCTCCCGCCGCGCTGAACGGCGCCCTAGCCGAGTCGCGTGTCGTCCGCGCTGCGGTCGACCAGCACGCGCGCGATGGTGTCGAACAGGGTCTGCATCGCGATCGGCTTGAACATTACCGCGTCCGCTCCCGCGGCGAGGCTTTGATCCTCGATCCCCTCGGTCACGTCGGCGGTGACCACGATCACCGGTATCCGCGCGAGATGATCGTCGCGCCCACGCAGCGCGCGCAGCACGTCGAACCCGTCCATCTGCGGCATCCGCAGATCGAGCAGCACGACGTCGAAAGGCTCCCGCTCGAGTCGGGCGATACCGGCCGCGCCACCGTTGGCTTCGGCGAGCGGCAGACCCGCCACGTGCAGCATGTCCCGCACCACGTGGCGGTTCATCGCATCATCTTCGATGAACAATATGCGCATCAGCCCCGCCGCGCGGCTGGGCCGACCCCCGACCCGATCCGCGCTTCCTCTAAGTCCGTGGGCTGCATTGGCGTGGACGACAAGTCCGAAATGGATGGAAGGAGGCTCGTGCGCGACCAATGCGCGGCGATACTGCCGCGCGATAGCGGTGCGACTGCGACGCTCGCTGCCTCGCTCGCGAACGACCGCGGCCAGGCGGCGGCTGAGGGAGCATCCTGGCCACTTCCCTCATCCCCTGCGGTGAGGGCCAGGACGTGCCATTCGCGCGCATTCTCTCCCGCCGCAGCGGAGAGGTCGGGCCAGGCGGCGGCGTCGACGTAGAGCAGGGCGGGGCGACCGCCGAAGCGTTCGATCAGCTCCGCCGCATCCTGCATCCTGCATGCCGAAGGTGCGCAGCGGGCGAGCGCGGCGTGGATCAGCGCGCCGCGCATCGGATCGGTGGCATAGCTCAGAGTCGCGCAGCCCTTGTCGTCGTTGGCGGCTTCGGCAGTCACCGTCGCGCGATCGTCGACCTGCGCCTCTACCCAGGGCAGTCGGATGGCGAAGCGGCTGCCGACGCCAAGCGCGCTCTCCAGTGTGACGTGCCCGCCCATCGTTTCGGCGAGGGAGCGCGTGATGGCGAGCCCCAGCCCGCTCCCCCCATGCGCCCGCGCGCGCGACGCGTCGACCTGACGAAAGCGTTCGAACACCAGCGCCTGATGTTCGGGCGCGATGCCGACGCCGGTGTCGGCAACCGCCAGCTCGAGCCAGTCGCCGTGACGCGCAAGCTCGATCCGGATCTCCCCCGTTTCGGTGAACTTCAACGCATTTCCGACGAGGTTGAAGAGCAGCTGCGTCACCCGGTCGGGGTCGAGCAGCAGCGACGGGCGCGCGGATTTCTCCGCTGCATCGAACGGCGGCGCGTGATGCAGGGTGAGCGAAAGGCCGCGTTCGGCGGCGCTGTCCTCGAACATGCGCGCGACGCGCCGGGTCAGCGCTGCAACGTCGCTCGGCCGCGGATGCAAGGTGAAGCTGCCCTGCTCGAACTTCGCGACGTCGAGGAGGTCATCGACCAGGCTGCGCATGGCGCCGCCGGCGTCGTGAATGACGCTGACCTGTTCGCGATGCCGATCGCCCAGCGTGCGGTCGGCGGCCAGCACCTGCGTCATGCCGAGGATGCCGTTGAGCGGCGTGCGCAGTTCGTGGCTGGTGGCGGCGAGGAATTCGCTCTTCGCCGCCAGCGCGCGTTCGAGATCGGCATTGGCGAGCGCAAGCTGCGCACGGTCGGCCTCAGCCCGGCGCCGCGCGAGCACCGCTGTGCGCAGATAGGCGCCGAGCGCCGCAGCGAACGCGATCCCGCCGACCAGCACGGCCAGCGTGAGCCAGCGCTGATAGTCGAGGTCGCGCTGCAAAGCCCGCGCCCGCACCTGCGCAATCCGCGCTTCCTGCGCCGACAACTGAAACTGCGCCGCGAGCAGGGCGGCGCGGTTGACCGCGACGGTGCGAGTCTCCTCCTCTGTCAGATCATTGGCCTGCTCCAGCCGCCGCAATGCTTCGGGTTCGTCCCCGAGCGCCTTTGCGATCTGGTAGCCGGTATAAAAGGCGGACCATTGGTTCGCACTCGCGCCTGCGCGGGTTGCGGCGCGATAATGGTCCTCCGCCTCCGCATAACGACCTTGGAGATAGGCAAGTCGCGCGCGAATCCGGCGATAATGCGACGGGTCGGCAAAGCTCTCGATCCCGCTGTCGTCGAGGTCGCGTAAAGTCGCGGCAGCTGCCCTGAGGTCGCCGGTCCACATCAGCGCATTTGCGCGATTGAGTTCGGTCTGAAGCGCGAATGGGGTCATGCCCGCCCGCCTCGCTGCGGCGCTTGCCCGGCCGAAGGCTGCAGCGGCCAAAGCATATTCACCGCGTCCTTCCTGAGCGACGCCTTCGTTGTTCGCCGTGACGAGGTCGAAAATCGGATCTCCAGAATAGACGCCGCGAGCTTGCCTCAGCAGGTTGAGGGAGGTGACCCACTCGCGAACGTCGTTGTTGATGGTCGACATCGTCTGCAAGGCGACGCCGTGGCCCCGCATGTCTTTTGCCCGAATGAAACGCCGTTGACCCGATTGCAGATACCGAAGAGCGGCGCCGTAGTTTTCTTCGGACCGGGCGAGGAGCGCTGACAGGATGTCGCAATAGCCCGCGAGACTTTCATTTCCCAAGCGTCGTGCAGTTGCCGCCGCCATGTTGTTAAGCCGTCTAGCCTCAGCATAATCGCCTGTTCGGAAACTGATTTGCGCGAGCGTCCACTGGTTCAGGGCAGTGCGGTAGAGGGAGTTGCCTGATGCCTGACGTTCCTGGCGAGCCAGTTCTTCACCCGCAATCCTCCCTACCCCCGCGGGATCGGTCGCAATCGCCCGTATGCGTGCGTCTAAGACAGCGTCCGCGCTCGCTACCGTTGGGCACACGCACAGGATCGCTGCAATCACCAGCGCTCTAACCCGCGCGTTCATGCTCAAACGGCGTGCTGCCAGAACGTCCTGTCCCGCAAGGCTGCGAGGCCAGGGGTCGTCGAAATCGCACCGGGGCGGAAGTCCGAGATGTATCGCGGTACTTCCGCGACCGGCATCGGCCGACCGATCAGATAGCCCTGCATCATGTCGCACCCCATCACCGCCAGCAGCGCCTGCGCGGCGCGCGTCTCGACGCCTTCGGCGGTGACCTGCATGTCGAGCGCGTGCGCGAGGTCGATGGTCGAGCGCACGATCAGCGGATCGCGGTGGCTGGTGCCGAGCGAGATGATGAAGCTCTTGTCGATCTTGAGCTCGTCCGCCTCGATCTGCTTCAGATAGGTGAGCGAGGAGAGCCCCGAACCATAATCGTCGATGGCAATGTTGAGCCCGGCGGCGCGCAGTCGACGAATGTTGGCGAAGGCGAGGTCGGGTTCCTGAATGACCGACTGTTCGGTGATCTCCACCCCGATATCGCCGCCGCTTTGGCTCGCCCGTTCAAGGAGGGCGCCGACCACCGATTCGTCGGTCAGCAGCTGCGCCGATAAATTGATGAACAGGCGAACGTCGTGGCCTTTAGCGCGCAGGTCGCGCTGGTCGGCGATCGCCCGATCCGCGGTCCACAAGGTGATGGCGGTGATGCAGCCCGAATTTTCGCTGGGTTCGATGAAGCGGTCGGGCATCACCTCGCCATCTTCCGGATGATTCCAGCGCAGCAGGCCCTCGAAGCTGTCGATGCGTCCGGTCCGGCTGCTGTATTTGGGCTGATAGGCGAGCCAGAACTCCCCATCCTGCAGCGCACGCCCGATCTCTCCGCGCCAATAGGGTGCGGCAGCCGCAGGGTGGGCGCCGTTCCCGCGAGAGGGAGGATGCGTAGCCATCGGCGCCAGCTGTGGCGGCGAGGGATGAAATAGCCGTTAACTCAGGCGTGCGGCGAACTTGCGTTGCACCTGCGCGAAGTTTGGTTCAGCTTCATGGTTACCCGGGGGGTAACCCTAACGGGATAAGATGGAGCAAGTGAATGCTTTCGATCCTCGCAGAAGTGTTTGCCGTGCCCTCAGGTGGCCACGGCAGCGTTTCGATTCCGCCGCTCTAAGCTCGTAGAGCTTGGACGGATTTCGGGGCGTTCCCAGACTGGGAGCGCCCCGATTTTTATGGATAGGATGTTCGAGCCAAGCCCGCCTAGCGGGTGGTAAATTCGCCCGCTATCCAGACCCTTAGCGCGCTTGCGAGGTTCAACGGGGCGTCGTCGGCGTCAAGTCGCTCGGCGTCGATGCGGGCGATTAGGGCATTGAGCGGGAGGCCTCGTTTCAGGGCCGCCGTGTCCAGCAGTTCCCAGAAAATCGGCTCCAAACGAAGCGAGGTCGGGTGGCCGGCGATGGTTACGCTGCGCTTTACAGGCTGCTCCGCAAATCGCGTCTTCGACGATTCGCCCTCGCTCCGATTCGGCCTTGTTTCGTCCTCCATTCGCCCGCCAGACCCCGCAAATGGTTAATACATGTGCTGGCCGCCGTTGATCGACAGCGTCGACCCGGTGATGAACGCGGCCTCGTCCGAACACAAAAAGGCGACCCCCCGCGCGATCTCGTCGGCCTTGCCCAGACGGCCCACCGGAATGCGCGCCACGATCTTTTCCAGCACATTGTCCGGCACCGCCGCGACCATGTCGGTGTCGATATAGCCGGGTGCGAGCGCGTTGACCGTGATCCCCGACCGCGCGCCCTCCTGCGCCAGCGCCTTGGTGAAGCCGTGGATGCCCGACTTGGCCGCGGCATAGTTGACCTGGCCGTACTGGCCGCCCTGGCCGTTGATCGATCCGACGTTGACGATCCGGCCCCAACCGCGCTCGCGCATGCCGGAGAAAACCGCCTTGGCCATGTTGAAGCAGCCGCCGAGGTTCACCCGGATCACCTCTTCCCACATGTCGTGTGTCATCTTTTGGAGCGTGGCGTCCCGCGTGATGCCGGCATTGTTGACCAATATGTCGATCGGACCCTGCTCTTGCGCGACCCGTTCGCACCCGGCCTGGCAGGCATCGAAATCGCCAACGTCCCACCTGTAGACCGCGACCCCGGTTTCTTCACCGAAGCGGCGGGCGCGTTCGTCGTTGCCGGCATAGTTGGCGGCGACGATTACCCCCTGCGATTGCAGCGCGCGACTGATCGCCGCCCCGATGCCACGCGTGCCGCCAGTGACCAACGCCACTCGAGCCATAGATTCTCTCCCGTTTATCGTATTTTTTGTCGTCGCAGGATGCGCGCGCCGTCGCGGCCTGGCAAGGCGTCGCGGCCGCGCTTGGGAGGGAGGAATCCTGACCGCCATCAAGCCTTTGTTTGGAATTTGCTGGCAGGGCAGACGGCAGATGGCCGTGCGTGCACCTTTCCGACATGACAATGACGATGACGAGCGCGATCTGCGCGTCGGCATCCTCGTGCAGCTGGGCTTGATGCAGAGTGGGGTGCCGTGGGACATCGAAGCGCTCGACCGGCGCCTCGACGCAACGCTGAAGCAATGGCCCACGCTGGTCGCGGCGATCGTGCTCGGATCCGTGCCAGCGGCCGCCGGCGGGCTGGTCGGAATCATTCCGTTCGTGCTCGTCCTGCTGACTGTGATCGCGCCGCTGCTGGTCCTGCGACTCGACCGGTCGCGACGGTTCGGACCCACCAATCGCCTGCGTATGCTGATGCTTGCGGCGGGGTCCGCGGGCGTCTGGTTCGGCCAGCTGTTCGGGACCTATGCCGGGACCGCGTTGGGCACCAGCGCGCAGGCGTTGCTGATGATTTCCGCCTGTTTTGTCGTCGTCGTGGCGCTCGCGCGATTGCCGGTAACGTCGATCGCCTTCACGCTAGGCCTGGCGGCGCTGATCGTCCTCGCGCTGCCGTCGATGTGGCTTGTGGGCACGGTGTTGCTGCCGACAGCGATCGTAACTGTCGTTGCCGCAGCCACCAATGCTAGGCTCGATTTCGCCGACTCGCGGCTTTTGTGGCGGGCCGAACAGGATGCGAGCCGCCCGTCGCGCCTGCTCGACGAGATCGAGGCGCGCGGTTCCGCCTGGTTCTGGGAAACCGATCGTCGCGGGCGCATCTCCTACATCTCCTCCCGCATCGCGCAGGCGCTAGGGGCGAGCGAGAAGGAACTGATCGGGCGACCGCTCAGCTGCATCAGCGACGGCGAATCGGAGATCAGCGGAGACGGCCAGGATGCTGTGCGTTCGCTCAGCTTTCTGCTCACCACCCGCACCGCCTTTTCCGATCATGTCGTTCGCGCCGCGAGCGAGGAAGAGATCTGGTGGTCGCTGTCGGGTCGGCCAATCTATGACCGGTTCGATCAGCTGCGCGGATTCATCGGCATCGGCACCGACCTCACTGCCGCCAAGCGATCGCAGGCGGAGGTGTCGCGTCTGGCGCGGTTCGATGCGCTGACGGGTCTCCCCAACCGCGCCGAGATCGGGGCGCTGCTCAAGCAGGCGATTGCGCACCGTGGCGGCGGGACGCGGCCTTCGGCATTGCTGTTGCTGGACCTCGACCGATTCAAGAGCGTGAACGATACGCTGGGGCATCCGGCGGGCGATGCGCTGCTGACGCAGGTGGCGCAGCGACTGGTCAACGCGGTGGGCACTAACGGCCACGTCGGTCGCCTTGGAGGCGATGAATTCCAAATCGTCATGCCTGCGACGACGAGCCGCGCACAGGTCGATGCGATTGCGAAAGCACTGATCGAATCCGTGTCGCGCCCGTACCAACTGGAGCGCACCCAGGTGTCGATCGGCGTGTCGGTCGGCATCGCGATGGCGCCAGACGACGGTCGGACGGTTTCCGAGCTCACCCGCAACGCCGATCTGGCGCTCTACGCGGCGAAATCGGCGGGGCGGGGGGTGAACCGATTTTACGACCCGGCGATGCACGCCGCCGCCGACCGACGCCATATGCTGGAGACGGCATTGAGCGAAGCGGTGGAGCAGAATGCCTTGCGCGTCGTCTACCAGCCGGTGGTGTCGTGCAAGGGCGAGCGGGTGACGGGGTTTGAAGCATTGGTGCGTTGGACGCATCCGGTGTGCGGCCCCATTTCCCCTGCAGAATTCATCCCCATCGCCGAGGAATCGACGCTCATCGAGCGGGTCGGCGAATGGGTCCTGCGTCGAGCTTGCGCAGAGGCTGCAAGTTGGCCGATCGCAGCGCGGATCGCCGTAAACGTTTCACCGACGCAGTTCGCCAACCCCTCTTTTCCGACGCTCGTTGCGCAAGTGCTGGCGCAGACCGGGCTCGCGCCACAACGTCTGGAGCTGGAGATCACCGAAGGGGTGTTCATGGCCGAGGACGGCAACGCCGAGCGCCAGTTCGAGACGTTGAAGCGGCTCGGCGTGCGCCTCGCGCTGGATGACTTCGGCACGGGTTACAGCTCGCTCGGCTACCTGCAACGCGCGCCGCTCAACAAGATCAAGATCGACCAGAGCTTCGTGCTCGGCGCGACGCAGGGCACCAACCAGAATGCGGCGATCATCCGTTCGATCGTCGCGCTCGCCGACGCGCTGGGAATGGAGACCACGGCCGAGGGCGCGGAAACCGAAGATGAGATCGAGCTGATCCGGTCGCTCGGCTGCAGCCACATCCAAGGCTTTTACTACGGTCCGCCGATGGAAGTGGAGCTGCTGCGCGAGCGGATGAACGTCGGCAAAGGCGCGCCCCAGGCGGTCGGACACAAGAAGTCGCGGTCGACGCGCATCTCGATGATCCGCAACGGCCGTCTTTCGCTCCCACAGCTGTCGAACTCGGTCCGGCTGCGCAACATCTCCACCGGCGGGGTGATGGTCGAGGTTTCCGAACCGATCGCTATCGGCACGCGCGGTCATCTCGAGATCCAGGATGGTCCGACGGTCGGGGTCGCGTGCGTCTGGTGGGAGGAGGGCCGGGCTGGGTTCCGCTTTGATGAAGCGCTGGACCTCAGCCGGATCGCCGCCGCGCGCAGCCAACAGCGTCGCGCCGCCTCCGGCTAGATCCAGCCAGCAAGCTCGCGGGCGATCAAGGCTTCGAGCAAGGCGATACCTTCGGCATCGGCGTTGAGGCAGCGCAAATAACTGAACTCCTCGCCCCCGGCGTCGGTGAATTGCTCACGTCCCCGAATCGCGAGTTCCTCAAGCGTTTCGAGGCAGTCCGCGGAGAAGCCCGGCGCGACCAGCGCGATGCGTTTGACCCCGGCGCGCGCGTAGCGTTCCAGCTCTGCATCGGTGGCAGGCTCGAGCCATTTCGCGCGACCGAAGCGCGATTGGAACGCGACCGCCACGTCGCGGCCCAGCCGCTCCGACAGCAATCGTGCGGTCTTGCGGCAGTGGCAGTGATAGGGGTCGCCGAGCTCGAGCGTGCGCTGCGGCATGCCGTGGAAACTCGCGAGCAGCAGCTCGTCCCCGCGCGCTCCTGCCTCGTTCAGCTGACGGCCGATCGAAGCAGCCAGCGCGTCGATGTAGAGCGGATCGTCGTAGTAAGGCGGCAGCGTGCGGACCGCGGGCTGCCAGCGCATCCGCCGCAGCGCGAGGAATACCTCATCATTGGCGGTGGCGGTCGTCGCGGCGCAATATTGCGGGTAGAGCGGCGCGATCAGCAGCCGTGTGACCCCGGCGGCGCGCATCCGCTCGACCGCCCGCGGGATCGATGGATTGCCGTAGCGCATCGCCCAATCGACCCGAACCGCATCCCCCCAGCGCCCGCTGAGCGCGCGGCTTTGCGCGGCGGTGATCGCGGCGAGCGGCGATCCGTCCTCGCTCCACACTTCGCGATAGGCGGCGGCGGATTTCTCCGGACGCGTGTTGAGGACGATGCCGCGCAGGATCGGCTGCCACAGCAACTGCGGGATTTCGACCACGCGCGGATCGGACAGGAACTGCTTGAGGTAGCGGCGCACCGCCCCCGTCTCGGGCGCGTCGGGGGTGCCGAGGTTGATCAGCAGCACGCCGATCTTTGCCGGGGGGATCGCGGGGTGATCGGCGGGTGGCACCATCGGAGGCGCGGGGGGCGGGTTCATCTCACCGGCCTCGTGTTGAGCGGCAGGCGGCGCCGCCGCTGGCGGTCGAGCGTGAACAGCGCGTTGGCGATCGCGGGAGCGACGGGGAGCATGGCGATTTCGGCATAAGCAGCAGGATCGCGCGGCGTGGCGATCAGTTCCACGCTGATCGCGGGCGCCTGCGCCAGCTTGAGCGGCGCGATGTCGTGGAGGCGGCGCGCCGCGATCACCCCGCCGCGCCAATCGCTGGTCATTCCCGCACACTGTGCGAGCGCAAATTGCAGCGCGCCCTCCACCTGCTGCTGCGCCAGCGTCGGGTTGACCACCGGCCCCACGTCGACCGCCGCCACCAGCCGGTCGACGCGAAAGCCTGCGCCGGCCAGCGCGCATTGCGCCACCAGCGCGACATGCGCGCCCTTCCACGACGCGCAGGCGAGTCCCAGACCCGATCCAGGCGCGCCGCCGTCCCAGCCGCTGAGCGCGCCCGCGGTCTCAAGGCAGGCGGCGAGCAGCGGCTGTTCGCCCAGCATGCCCATGCGGAAGATGAGGGGGTCGGCGCCCGCCGCGCGCGCGAGTTCGTCGACAAAGCTTTCGAGCGCAAAGATGTTGGCGGTGGCCGCTCCGCCGCGCAGGCTGCCCGAGGGCATGCCGGTGTCGACCGGCGCGTGGTCGATGGCGAAGTGCGGCACTCGGTAGGGGAGGTCGAGTCCGGCGACCGCAGCGGCGTCAAGCGCGGTGCGCGCGTCCGCAAGCTCCGCCGCGTAGGTGACCCCGTCCCACCGCGCGCGCTGTTCGTGGCGAGCGGCGGGGGCGGCGACGCGGGCGTGGAGCGCGTCGATCGTCGCGCCGGAGGAGAGCGTGCCCGCGACTCGAATGCGGCTCGGCGCGCGGGGGCGGTCGCGCAACAGTGCCTCGGCGCGCGACCAGCTCAACTGCACCGGGCGGCCCAGTGCCTGAGCGACGAGCGCCGCCTGCACCGCGACTTCGCTGTCGAGGTTGGCGTCGAACCCGCCGCCCCCCTGCGTGACGATCAGCTGCACCGCGCTCTGCGCCACGCCCAAGGCGCGGGCGACCGCGGCGCGGGCGAAGCCGGGCGCCTGGCTCGCCACCCACAGTCGCATCCCGCCCGCGACCGGTTCGGCGGTGGCGGTCGGCAGCTCGAGCGGCTGGCGCAGCGCCGGGGCGATGGCATATTCGGCGCCGAATACGGTGCGTCCGGCAAAGGCGTCGGCGATGTCCCCCTGGCCGTATACGCGCGCGCCCTCGTCGCCACGCGCCGCCGCCCGCAACCGCGCGG
>CAKZIN010000012.1 GCA_936933955.1 uncultured Sphingopyxis sp.
ACTCGCCGCGGCGTTTCGCCACGATTCTTCGCGAGCCGCAGACGCGGCTCCGCCCCACCCCCAACCCCTCCCCACAAGGGGGAAGGGGGGTTTAGGAACGCCGCACTTTCAGTCTCGCCCTGAACGCTTCCGCCACACGCGAGTTGACGTCGCGACGGACGGAGGCGCGCAGGATGCTCGAGAAATTACCGAAGCTGGTTGGACAGGTGCTGGCGAAGCGGCGCGCGGGCGTTGATGCGCTCGCCATCGCCGATCTTGCGCGCCAGCGCGGCGATGGCGGGATGCAGTTGACCAGCCCGGACTTCGCCGACCGCGCCGCGCTCCCGGTGAGCTGCTCCGCCGACGGCGCCGGTCGCTCGCCCGCGTTGCGCATCAGCGGCGTTCCGCAGGGGACGCAAAGCCTTGTCCTGCTTGTCGAGGACGCGGATGCGCCGAGCGCGAAGCCGATCGTCCACGCCATCGCCTGGGGCCTCCCTGCCGATCTGACCGAGCTCCCCGCCGGCGCGCTCGACGGTGCGGGGAGCGGGGCGGCGTCGGGCAAGACCGGGCGCAACAGCTTCATGCGCAGCGGCTGGTTGCCGCCCGACCCGCCGACGGGCCACGGGCTCCACCATTATGTGTTTCAGCTCTACGCGCTTGGCGCGCCGGTGACCTTCGACAAGTCGCCCGGTCGCACCGCGTTGCTGGCGGCGATGGACGGTCGCATCCTCGCCTCGACGGTCCTCACCGGGACTTACGAGCGCAGCTAGTTCAGGGGGCTGGCACGTGTCGTTCAGGTCCGCCGATCTCGCCCTCGTCGGTCAGCCAGGCCTGCATCGCTGCGAACGTCCATCGCGCGCTCGCGATGACGGGAATGGCGTCTGCCGTGTCGATCCGATCGAGCCGCGCGGTGAATTCGCGCCAGCGCGCGGCGCTCCCGACGCCGTGGTAGCGGGGTGCGAAGCCTAGGCGACGCTTTACTTCCGCCCCGATCACTCGCCCGCCGAGCGACGACCCCTCGATCACATAGAGCGACCCCATCGCCGCGTTCGCGCTGGCGAGACGCAGCCGAGGCGCCACACGGTTGGCCTCGATCCGCGTACCGCACACGCCAAGCGCGCGCAGGTCATCGACCAGCAGCGCCAGACGGCGGCGCGGTGTGGTGAGCGCCGGTTCGGCGAGCGCGCCCTCCACCAGGGGCTCCCACATACGGTGCCAGCCGTGCAGTTGTAGCAGCCAGCGGGTGTAGGCGGCGGGGGTGGCGCAGCGCGCCTGCCAGTCGAGCGCCGCTTCGATCGCATGGTGCTCTGCATCGGTTTCGGCGCGCAGCCGGGCGGCAAGGCTCACCCGCTGACCCGGAAACAGGTGCCCCGGCCGTTGCGACCGACACCGCTCGACAAGGTGCCGCCGATCTGGCGCAGCATGCCGTGCACGACGCGCATGCCGAGGCCGCCGCTGGTGCGCGGCCGCGCTTGCCAGTCGTCGCTCAGTCCGACCCCCTGATCGCACACCTCAAGCGTCACGACGCCGCCCTCCTCGCGCACGCAGACGTCGATCGGGCCTTCCTGCCCCGGGTAGGCGTATTTGCGAGCGTTGGTGACCAGTTCGGAGGCGATCAGCGCGAATGCCACCGCGCGCTTGCTGTTCATCGACAGGTCGCCCGAACAGGTCGCGTGGATCGGACCCAGCTTCGAGCCGAACACGCCCTCCATGTCGGAACATAGCTGGCGCAGCGTTTCGCCGAGGTCGACCATGGCATCGTCGGTGACATGTTCGAGGCTGTTGTGCACCCGCGCTACGCTCATCACGCGCGAATAGGTGTCGTTGAGCGCGAGGCGTGTGACGTCGTCGAGCGCGCTGCGTGCCTGCATCTGGATCATGCCGCCAACGATCTGCAGCGAATTGCGCACGCGATGGTCGATTTCGCGTCCCATCAGCCGCTGCAGCTCCAGCGCGCGGACAAGCTCCGCCTCCTTGCGCGACAGTTCGTCGATCTTGCGCCCCTGGCGGAGCACCACGCCTTCGACGGCCTCCGCGAAGTTGCCGGCGAAGTGGCACTGCCATTCCTGCCATGCGACCGATTCGCCGTGGCGTTCCTCCACCCAGCGTTCGAACGAGCGGCGCGGCAGGATGACGTGGCGGTCGCGGTCGGGCTGCACCGCCTTGTTCGGGTCGCCACCCCAACTGACGCGATGCGCGACCTCTGGCCGGAACCATAGCAGCAGATGGTCGCGATCGTCGTTGGTGAAGGCGGCCAGCACGCCCGCCGCGTGGGGATCGGTGGCGCCGCCGTCGGGCCAATCGACGGCCAGCCGATGCGACGACCACAGCCTCCGCCCGGGTTCGAGTGTGCCGCGCAGCCAGCGCGCGAGCGCGACGATCTGCGTGTCGGACGGCACTTCGCCATCCGCCGACACCTCCTCACCGCGCACCAGCGCCGCCCCGCCTGCGTCGAACATGTCGGCCATGCTGTGCCCGCCTTCGCGCGGCGAGGTGAGCGCGCTTTCCACCTCCTCCGCACCTGCGAGCTGATGCAGCAGCGCGTTCTGATGCTCGAGCGCGAGCTGCTGTTCGCGCCAGGCAGCGTCGGTGGTAAGCTTGTCCGCGCGCAGCGAGAAGCCATCGGTGACCACGCTCACGAGCGCGCGCGTGTCGGGATCGACATAATGCGGCGCGCGGTGGTGGCCGATCACCAGCCCCCACAGCTTGCCATCGACCATGATCGACACCGACATCGACCCGTTGACGCCAAGATTGCGCTGATATTCGAGATGCACCGGCGACAGCGCCCTCGAATAGGCGCAGCTGAGGTCGACCGGGCGCGCGTTGGCCGACGGGTGAGCGATCAGCGCGGCGGGCACCGCATCGCGATCGACCACGAAACGCGGCGGGGCGCTGCGGTAAAGCTCGCGTGCCTGCGCCGGGATGTCGGACGCCGGAAAACGCATCCCCAACAGCGGGGCATAGGCGCCCTCCGCCATGCTCTCGGCGATCGCTTCCCCGTTCCAGTCGGGGTCGAAGCGATAGACAAGCACGCGGTCGAAGCGCGTCATTTCGCGAATGGCGTCGGCACACAGCTGCGCCCCCGCTTCGACCGTATCGCTGCGCCGGATGCGACGCAGCGCATCGTGCGCCTGCGCGGTCGTCGCTTCTTCAAAGTCGCATGCGTCGGCGAACAGCCGCTCGATTTCGAGCAGGCGGCGGTCGTCATGGTCGTGGCAGGTGAGCGCAAAGCGCGTGGCATGTGGGCCGAGCGGAATTTCGGTGCGAAACCCATCGGCTTCGCACACCGCATCGAGGATCTCCGCGGGCAGAAACTCGTCCCAGCGTCGACCGATCGGCGCCTCTTCCAGCACCAGCAGGTCGCGCCAATTGGCGCTGCAGGCACGCACCCGCTGCGTCGAAGCTTCGATGCAGAGCAGCACCACATGCGGCTGCACCGCGCCTGGAATATGGATCGGCTCACGTTCACAGAGGTCGGTATCCACCGCTTCGGCCCGCAGCCGTTGAGCGACGGTCGCCTCTGGATCGGGCCGATCGACCGCCGGGGGGACGGCGGGCAGAGGCTCCTCGAACATCTTTAGCCAGTAGCGCCCGGGAGTGGCGGCATCGGCCATTTCCACCCGCACCTGTCGCGGTGAGGAAAAGCCGAACACGAAGCGGAACTCGTCCGACAGCTTGCCGCGCCGTACCCCTTCGGCGAAGCGACCCCGAAAGCCGGGAAAGTTGGTGCAAGGCGCGATGTCGCGAAAGAAATCGCGCCCGATCACCTGCGCCGCGCCGCGCCCCGACAGCTGATTTCCGAGGGTATTGTAGCGGCACACGACGCCGTCGGCATCGAGCTGAATCGCGCCAAAGGGCAGCGCGTCGAGCGCACGATCATCTAACGCATCAAGTGTGGCCGCGTCCGAGATGTCTGCGATCCCCCGTGCCCGCGGATGCGAACGCTACGCGACTATAATCATATTCCCCTGAACGCGAGTCTCGGCTGGTTGACCAGGATCAACCCCACGGCTTTGCGACCACCAGAATGACGATGGCGATGAGCGTGAGTCCAGGGACCTCGTTGACGAAGCGCAGCGTGCGACCCGTCCAGCGCGCCTCCCCTCGTGCGAGCCGCTTGGCGTAACGGACGATGACGTGATGATAGGCGGTGAGCACTGCCACCAGCATCAACTTGGCATGCAGCCAGGGCGCACTCCACGCGTCGAGCGCAAAGGCGAGCGCGATTCCCAGCAGCCAGACGAGGATCGAGGAGGGGGTGAGGATGATGTGCCGCAACTTCCCCTCACGCTCCACCCAGCGCGCCGCCTGCTGCGGATCGGCAAGCTCCTCCTGATGGTAGACGAGGAAGCGCGGCAGCGCGAACAACCCCGCCATCCAGAACACCACGAAGATGATGTGCGCCGCCTTGAGGGTCGCATACCAGGGCGCCATCAGCTCGGTCATGCGAGCGGGGAGCGGACCGCGGCGACCATCGACTGGACGTGCGCGATGGGCGTGTCGGGGACGATCCCGTGGCCGAGGTTGAAGATATGCGGGCGGTTCGCAAACGCGCGGCGGATGGTGTGCACCCGCTCCACCAGCGCCGGGCCACCCGCGACCAGCCGTAGCGGATCGAGGTTACCCTGCACCGGGAGGCCGGGCGGGAGCGCGGCATGCGCGAAGTCGGGGTCCATCGTCTCGTCGATGCCGACCGCGTCGGGCTGCACCCCGGCGACGTAGCGCGGGAGTTTCTCCGCCGCGCCCTTGGGAAAGCCGATGATCGGAACCCCGGGGCAGGCCGCGCGCACGCCCGCCACGATCGCGGCGTTGGGCGCGATCACCCAGCGGTCGAATTCATCGGGGGCAAGGCTGCCCGCCCAGCTGTCGAAAATCTGCAGCACGTCGGCCCCGGCGCGCACCTGCCCGATCAGGTAGGTGATGGTCTGCGCCACCACCGCGTCGATGATCCCGGCAAAGCGGCGCGGATCGGTGTAGGCGAGGCGGCGCGCCGGGCTCTGATCCTTGGTGCCGCGACCCGCGACCATGTAGGTGGCGACCGTCCACGGGCTCCCGGCAAAGCCGATCAGCGCGCGACCGGGGTGCAGCTCCGCGCGTACACGGCGCACGGTGTCGTAGATCGGGTCGAGCCGCTGCGTCTGTGGGGTGAGTTCGCCGAGGTCCGCTCCGGCGAGCGGCGGGGCGAGCCGCGGGCCCTCCCCCGTCTCGAACCACAGCTCCATCCCCAGCGCGTGCGGCACCACGAGAATGTCCGAAAAGAGGATCGCCGCGTCCATGTCGAAGCGGCGCAGCGGCTGGAGGGTCACCTCCGCCGCGCTCGCAGGATCGTAGCAAAGGTCGAGGAATCCGCCCTTGTCGGCCCTGAGCGCGCGATATTCGGGAAGGTAGCGCCCCGCCTGGCGCATCATCCACAGCGGCGGCGGGTCGCGTCGTTCGCCGCGCATCACCGCCATGAACGCGCCGTCGCGCGCCGGATCGGGCTCGACGGTCGGAATCACGCCGAGCGCGCCCTGCGCCAGCGCATCGCCGACCGCCGATTCCAGCGCACCGCCCAATCCGGGGAGACCCATAAACAAAGACTCTCTTTTCTTTATTGTAACTGATGTTGGTGGCCGGGAGAGCGGGGATAACCCGTTTCGCCCGATCGCTCCACAGCCGGCTTCCTAGCCCGCCCATGGCCCGGGCGCGAGTCGCCGTCGATACTCCCCGCTATCCACAGGCTGTGGATCGTTTTGCGCGGCGGGGATGGCGCTGTGGATAAGTGGTGAGGGGCCGCGGGGATGGTTCGATGCCCGCTGCTGTCCCGGCACTTATCCACAGGCTTTGCACAGGATTGGATATCGGCCGCCTGTAGCCGCCGAAAGAGGGTGCTGCGCCCCTCCCAGCCAAGTGAGGGCGGTTGGACAACGCCGCCGCCCCCCGCCAAAGCGCGTCGATGCGCATTCACCTTCACCTCCTGTCCGACTCCACCGGCGAGACCCTCGAGATGATCGCCAAGGCGGCGGTGGCGCAATTCGACGATGTGGCGGTGACGCGGCATTTCTGGCCGATGGTGCGCAGCCACGCGCACCTCGAGCGCATTCTGGCGGAGGTCGCGCAGCATCCGGGACTGGTGCTGTTCACGCTCGTCAACCGCGAGCTGCGCGCCGAGCTGGAGGCGCATTGCGAGCGGCTGGGGCTGCCGCATGTCGCCGCGCTCGACGCGGTGAGCGATGCCTTTGCCGCGATGCTCGGCCAGCAGCCCAAGGGGCGACCGGGGCGTCAGCACCTGCTCGACGCCGCTTATTACGCTCGGGTGGAGGCGATCCACTTCACCATGGCGCATGACGACGGGCTGCAACCTGAAGGCTGGAACGGCGCGGACATCGTGCTCGCGGGCGTGTCGCGTTCGTCCAAGACGCCGACGTCGATCTACCTCGCCAACCGCGGCTATCGCGTCGCCAACGTCCCGATCGTCCCCGAAAGCCCGCCCCCGCCGCAGCTGTTCGCGCTCGATACGCCGCTGGTGGTCGGGCTCACCGTCAGCAGCGAGCGGCTGTCCGCGGTGCGCCGAAACCGGCTCGCGACGATGGGCGTGGCGGGTGTCGACGCGAGCGACCCCTATGTCGACGAGCGCCGGATCCGCGACGAATTGAACTTTGCGCGGCGTATGTTTGCGGACAACGACTGGCCGGTGATCGACGTCAGCCGCCGCTCGATCGAGGAGACCGCGGCGGCGGTGATCCGCCTCTACGACGACCGACGCAAAGCGCGCCTGACCCCCGAACTCCCCACGCCCGCCGAGGAGAGCGACGCGTGAGGCTGGTGCTCGCCAGCGGCAGCGCCGCCCGCCGCGCCATGCTGGAGGCGGCGGCGGTCCCGTTCGACATCGCGCCCGCAGCCGTCGACGAAGCACCGCTGCGCGACCGCCTGCGCGGCGAGGGCGCGGCGACCCCGGACATCGCGCTTGCGCTCGGCGCGCTCAAGGCGGAGGCGGTGTCGGCGGGGGCCCCGGACGCACTGGTGATCGGCAGCGACAGCCTATGCACGGTCGGCCATCGCGCCTTCGACAAGCCCGAGAGCCGAGAGCAGGCCGCCGACCAGCTGCGCATCATGTCCGCCGCGACGATGACCCTCACCAGCGCGGTGGTGCTGGCGAAGGCGGGTGCGGTGGTATGGCGTCATGTCGAAGCGGCGGAGCTAAGCGTGCGGCCGCTGTCGAGGGATTTCATCGCCGCATATCTCGACGCCGAATGGCCGGCGATCGCGGGCTGCGTCGGCGCCTTCCGCATCGAGGGGCGCGGGGTGACGCTGTTCGATACGGTGCGCGGCGATCATTTCACCATCCTCGGCATGCCGCTGCTGCCGCTGCTGGGTGAGCTTCGCCGCCGCGAAGTGCTGCCAAGCTAGCGCCCGGCGGCGGCGCGCCTATCTCCTGAGGCATGGCCGACGCCGATCCTTCCCTTCGCCTCAGCGTGCGCGATTCGGTCGGGTCGATCGAGGCGAGCGCGTGGGACGCGTTGGCGGGCGGGCACCCCTTCGTCGGTCACGCCTTTCTCTCGCTGCTCGAGGAATCGGGTAGCGTCGGGCGTGGCACGGGCTGGCAACCGCTGCCGCTGGCGCTGGAGGACGCAGATGGCGCTGCGCAGGGCTTTGTCCCCGCCTATGCCAAGGCGCACAGCCAGGGCGAATATGTCTTCGACCACGCTTGGGCGGACGCCTGGGAGCGCGCCGGCGGCGACTATTACCCAAAGCTCCAGATCGCTGCGCCCTTCACGCCCGTTCCCGGGCCCCGCCTGCTCGCCGGGGACGATGGGGCGAGGCGTGGCCTGATCGCGGGCATCGAGGCGCTGGTGCGGCAGAACGGGCTCTCCTCTGCCCACGCCACCTTTCTGACCGACGCCGACCTCAGCGCGTTCACCGCGGCGGGCTGGCTTATCCGGCAGGGGCACCAGTTCCACTGGCACGACGAAGCCTATGGCGATTTCGACGGATTTCTGGGGGCGCTGACTTCTCGTCGGCGCAAGGCGATCCGCAAGGAGCGTGCAACCGCGCAAGCTGCGGTCCGCATTGCGACGAAAACCGGGGCGGAGATCACCGCGCAGGACTGGGAGCTGATGTGGGCCTGCTATCAGGACACCGGCGCGCGCAAATGGGGCAGGCCCTACCTCAGCCGCGCGGCGTTCGATCTGATCGGCGAACGCATGGCGGAGCAGGTGTTGCTGATGACCGCGCACGATCGCGAAACGGGGGAAGGCGTCGCCGCCGCGCTCAATTTCGTCGGCGCCGATGCGCTCTACGGTCGCTATTGGGGTGCGCTGCGAGAGGTGCCCGCGCTTCATTTCGAGCTATGCTATTATCAGGCGATCGACTGGGCGCTGGCGCACGGGCTGACGCGGGTCGAGGCCGGCGCGCAGGGGGAGCACAAGCTCGCCCGAGGTTATCGCGCGGGGCCGACCTGGTCGGCGCATTACATCCCACACGCGGGGTTTCGCCGGGCGGTCGCCGATTTTCTCGAGCATGAGCGCGCCGCCGAGGCGGAAGCGCTGGCGTACCACGCCGCCGAATCGCCGTTCCGCGAGGTGGATTAGGCGGCGCGCATCTGCGGTCCGGCGGTGCCCGGACCGCGCAGGAAGTCGCGCGCGGCGCGCTGCGCGGCGGCAACGTCGGCAGCGCTCATGTCCTGCGCCACTTCGGTGCGCAGCAGCGCGCCCTCCCGCACGCCGGCGAGCGCGGCGAGGTTGAACCATTTATGCGCCTCGATGAGGTCGACCGAGCAACCCTCGCTTCCCGTCGAATAGGCCATGCCCAGGTCGAAACAGGCGTCCCCATCGCCGCATGTCGCCGCATTCAGCTGCGCGTCGATGAACCTTTGTGCCTGTGCCAGATGCAACGCCATGTTGCTTGCCCCCGTCCCCTAGGGCGGACCCCCTGATCCACCCGACGAAGCGAGGTTGCGCAGGACGTGGTTACCAAAGGGTAAAGGCAAAAAATCTTTTCATTTCGGAGCGATATAAGCGCTCCTCTCCCCTGTCGCTCGCGGGAGGGGCCGGGGGTGGGCGGGGTTCCGCACCGACGTTGGCGGCTCCGCGCCCACCCCCAACCCCTCCCGCAGGTGAGAGGGGAGACTTACGAGCTTCGACTCAATCGTTCACCCCGCAGCGCGCGGTTGTCGATCAGGCGGGTGGAGCCGATACGCGCGGCGACGAACAGGCGGGCGGCGGGATCGTCGGCGCTGCACGGCTGGAGCGTGTCGCCCGACCGCAGCTCGAGATAGTCGATCGAGCTGAAGCCCGCCGCCAGCAGTCGCTCGCACCCGTCGGCACACGCCGCCAGCGGCTCCGCGCCGCCGCTGATCGCGTCCGCCACCGCGTCGAGCGTCGCGGGGATCGCCCCGGCCGCCGTGCGCTGTTCAGGCGAAAGGTACGCATTGCGCGAGGAGAGTGCGAGCCCGTCGCCCGCATCGCGCACCGTCGCCACCCCCTCCACCGCCAGCGGCATGTCGAGGTCGCGGACCATACGACGGATGATCGCCAGCTGCTGCCAGTCCTTTTCCCCGAACAGCGCGACGTCGGGCTGCACTGCGTTGAAGAGCTTGGCGACCACCGTGGCGACGCCGTCGAAATGGCCCGGCCGCGCCGCACCGCATAGCATCGCGTCATAGCCCTCGACCCGAACCCTGGTCGCAAAGCCGTCGGGATACATCGTCTGCACGGTCGGCAGCCACAGCAGCGCCACCCCCGCCTGCGTGAGCTTCGCCGCGTCCGCCGCCTCCTGCCGGGGATAGGCGTCGAGATCCTCGTTGGCGCCGAATTGCAGCGGGTTGACGAAGATCGACACGACGACGTGGTCCGCCCGTGCCTTTGCCGCCTCGACCAGCGACACATGCCCCATATGGAGAGCACCCATCGTCGGCACGAACGCGATGCGCGCGCCTGCGCGGCGGAGCTGGGCAAGTTGCGCGCGCAGTTCGGGAAGGTGACGGACGGTTTGCATGGGATGGGGTCCCCGACTAACAGATGCGTGCGCCATGCGACGACCTGCGCAGGACGCCAAGCCCGTTCGTTTCAGCCGAGAACCCATGTCCACCGCCGCCGCTCCCGCCGCCCCGCCCGCCCGCCCGCACATCGTGGTGTTCGCCAATGAAAAGGGCGGCACCGGCAAATCGACCTGCGCGGTGCATGTCGCGGTCGCGCTGGCGAGCCTGGGGGCGCGGGTGTCGGGGCTCGACCTCGACCATCGCCAGCGCACCTTTCACCGCTACCTCGAAAACCGCGCGAAGACGGCAGAGCGTCGCGGCATCGACCTCCCCACCCCGCGTTTCGCGACCTTTGGCGGCAAGCCGGTCGACGAACTCGACGACATTCTCAGCGGGTTGATGGAGGATGCGGACTTTCTGATCGTCGACACCCCCGGCCGCGACGACATGCTGGCGCGGCACATGGCGACGCTGGCGCACACGCTGGTGACGCCGATGAACGACAGCTTCGTCGATTTCGACCTGATCGGGCAGGTCGATGCGGAAACCTACAAGGTCTCGCGCCCCAGCTTCTACGCCGAGCTCATCTGGAACGCGCGCAAGACCCGCGCGTCGATGGACGGCGGGACGATCGACTGGGTGGTGCTCCGCAATCGCCTCCAGCACCTCGAAGCGAGGAACATGCGCCGGGTCGGCGACGCGATGGGCGAACTGTCGCGCCGCGTCGGTTTTCGCGTCGTCCCCGGCCTCTCCGAACGTGTCGTCTATCGCGAGCTGTTTCCGGCGGGCCTCACCCTGCTCGACCGCGGCCAGCTGGGCGAGCTTGGAACCAGCCACATCGCCGCGCGGCAGGAGCTTCGCGAGATGCTTTCCGGCCTCGCGTTACCCTTGCCCCACAATCCGCTGCGCGCACCCCTCGCCGAGCCGGCGGCGGCCTGATCCAAAGGAGCTTTTGTGCATCGTTTCGACCCCACCCTGCTGCGCGAATACGACATTCGCGGGATCGTCGGCGCGAGCCTTACGGAGGCCGATGCGACCGCGATCGGGCGCGGTTTCGCGACGCACATCCGCCGTGGCGGGGGCAGCCGGGTGGCCGTCGGTTACGACGGGCGCCTGTCGTCGCCCAGCCTGGCGCAGGCGCTGATCGCGGGGCTGCGCAGCGGCGGGGTGGACGTCGTCTCGATCGGCCAGTCGGCGACGCCGATGCTTTATTTCGCGACGCATTATCTGGACACCGACGGCGGCATCCAGATCACCGGCAGCCACAACCCGCCCGACTATAACGGCTTCAAGTTCGTCGCCTTCGGCAAACCCTTCTTCGGCGCCGACATTCAAGCGATCGGCACGATGGGCGCCGCGGGCGACTGGGAGTCGGGCGAGGGCGCGTTCAGCGAAACCGACGTGATGGACGCCTATGTCGGCCGCCTGATCGAGGGGTTTCGCGGCGCTGCGGTGAAGGTCGGCTGGGACGCGGGCAACGGCGCCGCCGGTCCTGTCGTCGACCGGCTGGTGGAGCGGCTGCCGGGCGAACATCACGCCATCTACACCCAGGTCGACGGCAATTTCCCCAACCATCACCCCGACCCGACCGAGGAGAAGAACCTCGTCGACCTGCGCGAGCTGGTGGAGCAGCACGGGCTCGACTTCGGGGTGGCGTTCGACGGCGACGGTGACCGCATCGGCGCGATCGACAGTCAAGGGCGCATCATCTGGGGCGACCAGTTGCTGCAGATCTTTGCCGAAATGGTGCTGAAGGACGTCCCCGGCGCGACCATCATCGCCGATGTGAAGGCTTCGCAGTCGCTGTTCGACCGGGTCGAGGCGCTGGGCGGCAAGCCGCTGATGTGGAAGACCGGCCACAGCCTGATCAAATCGAAGATGAAGGAAACCGGCGCCCCGCTGGCGGGGGAGATGTCGGGCCACATCTTCTTCGCGCACAACTATTACGGCTTCGACGACGCGCTCTACGCCGCGGTGAAGCTGGTCGAGGCGGTGAGCGTGCTCGGCCGGTCGGTGACCGACATGAAGTCGGCCATGGCGCCGATGGTCAACACCCCCGAACTGCGCTTTCAGGTCGATGAAAGCCGCAAGTTCGCGGTGGTCGACGAAGTGCTCGACCGGCTCGCGCAATCGGGCGCCAAGGTCGACCGCACCGACGGCGCGCGGGTGCTGACCGACGACGGCTGGTGGCTGTTGCGCGCGTCGAACACCCAGGACGTGCTCGTGGCGCGGGCCGAGGCCAAGGATCAGGCGGGGCTCGACCGGCTGGTGGCGGCGATCGACGCACAGCTCGAAGCGAGCGGCGTGTCCCGCAACGCCGTCGCGGGGCACTGAGCGACCGCAAGCAAGATAGTGACCCTGCGCAGGCAGGGGCCCATCACGAAATGTTGCGGTCAGCGCGTGGTCTTGTGCCGCGTCCCCGCCTCGTAATCCGCGAGCTTAGGAGCTGGGCCCCTGCCTGCGCAGGGGCACAACTCGCGTAACGGTTGGCGTTACCGCCGGAACGGCACCGCGCCGAGGTCGCCCATGCCCACGGTGCCCGACGCCATGCTGAGCATGCGTTCGAGGCTGCGGCGCGCGCCCGCAGCGACCCGCTCGTCCAGCTCGATCCGCGGCGATAGGTCGCGCAGCGCGAAGTAGAGTTTCTCGAGCGTGTTCAGCGCCATGTACGGGCAGATGTTGCAGTTGCAGTTGCCGTCCGCCCCCGGCGCGCCGATGAAGCGCTTTTCCGGCACCGCCTTTTCCATTTGGTGGATGATGTGCGGTTCGGTGGCGACGATCAGCGTGTCGCCGCCCATCGTCTTGGCGAACTGCAGGATGCCGCTGGTCGAGCCAACGTAATCGGCATGGTCGATGATGTGCGGCGGGCATTCGGGGTGCGCGGCGACGGGGGCGCCCGGATGCTGCGCCTTGAGCTTCATGAGCTCGCTCTCGCTGAACGCCTCGTGGACGATGCACACGCCGGGCCACAGCAGCATGTCGCGCCCAAACTTGCGGTTGAGATAGCCGCCGAGATGCCGGTCGGGGCCGAAGATGATCTTCTGCTTCGGAGGAATCTGGCTGAGGATCGTCTCCGCGCTCGAACTGGTGACGATGACGTCGCTGAGCGCCTTCACCTCCGCCGAACAGTTGATGTAGGTGAGCGCGATATGGTCGGGGTGCGCCTCCCGAAAGCGCGCAAACTGTTCGGGCGGGCAGCTGTCTTCCAGGCTGCACCCGGCTTCCAGATCGGGCAGCACCACGATCTTGTCAGGGGAGAGGATCTTCGCCGTCTCCGCCATGAATTTGACCCCGCAAAAGGCGATCACCTCCGCGTCGGTCTCCGCCGCCTTGCGGCTGAGCTCGAGGCTGTCGCCGACGAAATCGGAGAGGTCCTGGATCTCCGGCTTCTGGTAATAGTGGCCGAGGATGACCGCGTTGCGTTCCTTGCGCAGCCGGTCGATTTCGGCACGCAGATCGACGCCGACGAGGCTTTCGCGGGGCATCATGTTCATCGGCTTAGGCTCTCCTTTGCGGCCCTAACGCGCGGGGGCGGCGTGGGTCGCGCGCGCCGCTTCCCGCGCGCGCATTTCCTCGCGTTCGAGCGGTTTGGGCTTCACGGCAAGGCCGATGCCGTAGAGCAGCCCGATCGCGACGATGGCGATGACGATCAGCTTCTCGCGCTTCATCGCGCCGGCAGCGTCGCATCGGCGAAGCGCACCTCGACGCGCGCATCGAGGCCGGCAGCCTTTAGCGGCACTTCGAACATCTGCCCGACGACGCGCGTGGCGGCATCGCGCGCGAGCCGCATCGGCACCCCCGAGCGCGCCTGCGCCAGGACATCGCGTTCCGCTTGGGCATTATTGGCAGCGTCGAGCCGGTTGTTGTCGCCGGTGAGCACGCCGAGCAGCTGACCATCTTCGTAAATCTGGCGCCGCGACAGGTCGAAGGCCGGGCGGGAGATCCTCAGCGGCGGCAGCGTCACCAGCAATGTCGCGGTCGCTGCATCCCAGCGGACATCCTCCCGGCGAAGCGACGAGAGGTCGACCTCATAGTTGACCGTCGCGGGCATGATGGTGGTACGCTTGGTTTCCGCCATGCCCAGGAGCCGGGTGGTGGTGGAGGTCGGCGCGGTGATGAAGGTCGCGGTGAAGGGAGTGATCACCGCCTGCTGGCGCACAGCCATCAGCGACGTCGTCACCACCGTTTCCGGTCGCGGGCCGCGGTGCAGCCGCTCCAGCAGCGTCGAGCCGAACAGCAGCAGCGCCGCCAGCATCCCGATCGCGATCAGGAAGAGCAGCACGCCGCCGCGGCTGCGCGACGGGGCCGGTGTGCGGGATCGGGATCGGTCGAGGTGGCGCATCACCCGCTATATGGAGCGCGCGAACGGCCGGGTCGAGAGGGCGACGCCGCAGGCGAATGAGTTCACCTCATTGGCCTCGTCATCCTGAACTAGTTTCAGGGTCCATGCCGCAGCGCCGGCGGTGGATGCTGAAACAAGTTCAGCATGAGGGGAGCCTTGCTGGAGCGCCCGCGCTCGGTGGGGCTATCACGCCAGCCGCCACACCTCCCCGTCCGCGCGCACCAAAGCCCGACGTTCGAGGTCGATGAGGTGGGCCAGCACCGATCGCCCCGCCGCGCCGGTGAGGCGCGGGTCGAGCCCCTTGTACATCGTCGCGACCAGCATCGGAATGTCCGCTGCACCCTCCGCCAGCCGGCGCAGGATCTGCGCCTCCCGGCTGCGGCGATGGCCGATCATGCCGCGCACCAGCTGGCGCGGCTTGTCGACCGCAGGGCCATGCGCTGGATAGTAGACGACGTCGTCGCGCGCGTAGAGCTTGTCGAGGCTCGCCATATAGGCGCCCATGTCGCCGTCGGGCGGGCTCACCACGCTGGTCGACCATTTCATCACATGGTCGCCGGTGAACAGCGCGCGCTCCTCGAGCAGCGCGAAACAGAGGTGGTTGCTGGTGTGCCCCGGGGTGGCGAGCGCTTCGAGCGTCCAGCCCTCCCCCGCCACCCGCTCGCCTTCGCCGAGGACGCGGTCGGGGGCGTAGTCGGGGTCGAACGCGGCGTCGCCATGCTCGCCCCCATCGCGCGGCGTGAGGGCTACGCAGCCGATGATCGGCGCCCCCGTCGCAGCCTTGAGTGCGCGAGAGGCAGGGCTGTGGTCGCGATGGGTATGCGTGACGAGGATCGTGGAGAGCCTCGCCCCGCCGATCGCGCGCAACAGCGCCTCGACATGGCCGGCGCCGTTGGTGTCTGCGTGCCCCGCCGCGCCGCCGCCTGCGGGGCCGGGGTCGATCACCGCGACGTCGCCCCCGGCACCAACGATGAAGCTCTGCGTGCCGGTATAGGTGTAGGGCGACGGATTGGGCGCGAGCACGCGGCGCACGCGGGGCGACAGCTGCTCCACCTCTCCCGCGACGATGCTGTCGGGCCAGGGATCGAGCGCGCCCATCAGTAGCCGAGCGTCAGGTCGACCCGCGGCGCGACCGGCTCGCCCCGCTGCCAACGCGCGAGATTGTCGAGGAAGCGCGCCGCCGACCGCTCGAACATGCGGGTCTGCGATCGGCCCGAAAGGTGCATCGACAGGTGGACGCCCGGCATCGCCCACAGCGGATCGTCCGCGGGGAGCGGTTCGGGGTCGGTGACGTCGAGCCACGCCCCCGCGAGCCGCTTTTCCGCCAGCGCCTGGCTCAGCGCGGTCTGGTCGACGACGCTCCCCCGCGCGATGTTGATGAGGTGCGCGCTCGGCGGCAGCGCGGCGAGTTCCTCCGCGCCGACCATGCGCTCGGTGTCCGCGGTGGCGGGGACCGCGAGGATCAGCCAGTCGGTGTGCGCAAGCCGCGCGCGCCAGTCATCGGGGCCGATCTCCCCCGGCGCGGCGGGGGAGCGGCGCACGCTGGTGACCTCCACCTCGAATGCGGCGAGGCGGTCGCGCACCAGCGACCCGATCGCGCCCGCGCCGAGGATCAGCGCGCGGCTGCCCGCGAGCTCGATCTTGCCAGGCGCGTCGAGCAGCCATTGGCGCGCGTCCTGCGCCCGCGCGACGTCGCGATAGCCCTTGGCCATCACCAGCATCGCCATGACGACATATTCGGCGATGGTCAGCGCGTTGATGCCCGCGCCGTTGGTGACGACCGTCCCCCGCTCGCGCAGCAGATCGAGCGGCATCCCGTCGACCCCGGCGTAGATGCTGTTGAGCCAGCGGAGCCGCGTGGCGCGCGCGATCACCTCCGCCATGTCGGCCTTGTCGTACATGTCGAACCAGCCAATCTGCGCCTCCGGCGCGAGCGCGATCGCCTCCTCCTTCGACGCGAACCAGCGCGCGTCGATGCCGTCGGGCAGTCGCCCTTCGAGGAGCGGACGGATCAGCGCGGAGAGCACGGCGATGGTCATCGCGGCGGCATAGCACGCTCCCCCGCCATTGCGAGCGGCACCCGCGCCGTTCGGAGACGGATGGCTGCGCAGCGCTCGCAATGACGGAGCGGGCGCGGCGGGCGGCGAAACTCAGTCGAGCCGCCACTCCCAGCCGAGCGGGTCGCCGTCCATCGCCTCCACCCCCGCCGCCGCGAGTTCGTCGCGGATGCGGTCGGAGGTGGCGAAGTCCTTGGCGGCGCGGGCTTCGCGGCGCCGGGCAAGCTGCGCGTCGATCTCCGCCTCGATGATGCGCGCATTCGCAGGCGCCACGCGCAGTTCGGCGCGGCTGAGCGTCGCCAGCCCCAGCCCCAGCACCTCATCGAACCGGTCGAGCAGCGCCAGCTTCGCGGCAGGCGCGACGCCCTTCACGGTCAGCGCCGCCTCGAGCGAGGTCAGCGCCACCGCGGTGTTGAGGTCGTCGGCGATGGCGGCATCGAACTCCGCCGCGAGTTGCTCGAGCCGAGGATGCTCGTTGGCGCCCTTGGCCTCCGCATCGCGCAGCTTCTCGACCGCCATCACCAGCCGCTTCAGCCGCGTCAGCGCCGCGCCCAGCCCCTCCCAGCTGAACTCCAGCTCGCTGCGGTAGTGCGCCTGGAGGCACAGCATGCGGTAGGCGAGGGGGTGGTAGCCGCGGTCGACCAGCGTCTGCAGCGTCAGGAAATCGCCGCTCGACTTCGACATCTTGCCGCGCCGGTCGATCAGGAAATTATTGTGCATCCAGATCGACGCGCCGCTCTCCGCGCAGTCGCCATGCGCTTGATTTTGGGCGATTTCGTTGGGGTGGTGAATCTCCCGATGGTCGATGCCGCCGGTGTGGATGTCGAACGGGTGGCCGAGCAGCGCCGCGCTCATCACGCTGCATTCGATATGCCAGCCCGGCGCCCCGCGGCCCCAGGGTGAGTCCCACTCCATCTGCCGCGTTTCGCCCGCCGGAGTCGTCCGCCACAGCGCGAAGTCGGCGGCGTGCCGCTTGCCCGCTACCTCCTCGATACGACCCTCTCCGTCGAGTTCGTCGGTGCCCGCGCGGGCGAGGCGGCCATAGTCGGGGACGCTCGCCGTATCGAAATAGAGTCCCTGCGGCAGGCGGTAGGCGTGGCCGGCCTGCTCCATCGCCGCCGCCCAGTCGATCATCCCCGCGACATGATCGGTCGCGCGCGGATGTTCGAGCGGGCGGATGTTCAGCCGGGCGAGGTCCGCCTCGAACAGCTGTGTATAGTGCGCGGCGATGTCCCAGGCGGAGCGGCCCGATGCGTTCGCCGCGCGCTCCATCTTGTCGTCGCCCGCGTCGGCATCGCTGGTAAGGTGGCCGACGTCGGTGATGTTGACCACATGCCGCAGCCGGTAGCCAAAGTGCGTCAGCGCGCGCCCCAGCGTGTCGGCGAACAGATACGCGCGCATGTTGCCGACATGCTGCTGCGCATAGACCGTCGGCCCGCAACTGTAGACGCGCGCCTCCCCCTCCCGCAGCGGCTCGAAGCGGCGCAGCGAGCGGGTCAGGCTGTCGTAGAGGTTGAGGTCGCTGGTCATGGTGCGGCCCTGCCCTAACCCCCGCGAAAGCAGCGTCAACGCCGTTGCAGCGCTGACCCCGCGCGCCTACATCGGCGACGAAGCCCAGGGGAGCGAGTTCACCGATGACCGATTTCGCCGATCGCGAACGCGCGTTCGAAACCAAGTTCGCCCGCGACGAGGAAATGCAGTTCCGCGTCGTCGCCCGTCGCAACAAGCTGCTCGGTGCATGGGCGGCGGAGCGGATGAAGCTCACCCCGGAAGAGGCCGACGCCTACGCCAAGTCCGTCATCCGCGCCGATTTCGAGGAAGCCGGGGACGAAGACGTGATCCGCAAGCTCGTCGGCGATCTCACCGCAGCAGGCTGTGAGACCGGCGAGGCGGAGGTGCGCGAGGCGCTCGATCGCTGCTCGGTCGATGCGCGCCGCCAGCTGATGAGCGAAGGCTGAGCGGGCGCCAGCGTCATGCCGATGCACGCCGATGACATCGCCGCGCTGATCGAGGGCGCTTTGCCCGGCGCGGTGGTGACCATCACCGACCTCGCTGGCGACGGCGACCATTATGCCGCGCACGTCGTGGCCGAACAGTTCCGCGGAATGAGCCGCGTCGCGCAGCAGCGCGCGGTCTACGCCGCGCTCGGTGGGCGCATGGGCGGCGAACTCCACGCGCTCCAGCTGACCACCGCGGTACCAGCCGCTTAGTTTCCCCTCCCCCCCTCGGAGCCATCGCCATGACCGACCCCACCACCGACGTTCAGACCCGCATCGGCGACCTCGTCCGCGACAATCGCGTGCTGCTGTTCATGAAGGGCACACCGCTGTTCCCGCAGTGCGGCTTCTCGAGCCGCGCGGTCGCGATCCTCGAGCGGCATGGCGTGGAATATGGCAGCGTCGACGTGTTGCAGGACGCCGAAATCCGCCAAGGCATCAAAAGCTTCAGCGACTGGCCGACGATCCCGCAGCTCTACGTCGATGGCGAATTCGTCGGCGGCTCCGACATCATGATGGAGATGGAGCAGGCGGGCGAACTCGGCCCACTGCTGCGCCCCGCCGCCGCATAACGCTATTGCGCCTGCGGTCCGGCGCGAGCTCTGTGCTGTGATGGAGAACCGGGTGAAGCGGGCTGGCGACAGGGACCAGCCAATGCCAGCCCGCTTCGGATCGGGGTGAGCTCCCCAGGGGTTCGTTTCCTACTTTGCACGGAACGTGCCAAGTTTCAGGGATCGCCGTAAACCGCCATTCCTGGGCGAAGGCAGCGGCCTCACGTAAGAAGAGCTGTAAAAATTCCCGACGCTTTTGACGGTCGAGCTTCAGCAACCTCCCCTCCCCCTGTGGGGAGGGGTAGGGGTGGGGGCCCGCTCGCCTCTGCGAGCGGAAGAGATTCGGTCTCCGAAACAGTCGCGACCCACCCGGCCAAAACCGACGCATTTCCCGCGTTTTTGGTGTGAACTTAGTGTGAACTTCCAAGCGACGGAGGGCCGTCATGGGAGTAAATCCCATGACGTCGGACGGGTTCGCTGCGCGACCCGCCGGCCGGCGCTGACGATCGCTGCCGACCGGCAGATAGCTTCGCTATCTGCCTTCGTCAGCGCGTCATCAGGGCGGCGTTTCCTCCGGCGGCGGTGATGTCGACCGATACGGTCTTTTCGTCCGCGAACCTTGGGAGGTAGTGTGGCCCGCCCGCCTTCGGCCCGGTGCCGGAGAGGCCACGCCCGCCGAAGGGTTGCACCCCGACTACCGCGCCGATCTGGTTGCGGTTGACGTAGACGTTGCCCACCCGCACCCGCGCGGCGATGTGCGCTGCGACCGCGTCGATGCGGCTGTGGACGCCGAGCGTCAGCCCGTATCCGCTGCTATTGAGCCCGTCGATCACCGCGTCGATCTCTTCCGCCTTCCACGTCGCAACGTGCAGCACCGGGCCGAAAATCTCGCGCTTGAGGTCGGCGATGTCTTTGAGGCGGATGAGCGTCGGCGGCACGAAATAACCGCCCTCGACCGCGCCCCTGCGCGCCGCCTGGGTCAGCACACGGCCCTCGCCCCGCGCCTCCTCGACATAGGCAGCGATGGCGTCGCGCGCCTCATCGTCGATGATCGGACCGACGTCGGTGGCGAGGTTCGCGGGATCGCCGAGGGTGAGCTCGGCCATCGCGCCGGCGATCATCTCGATCATGCCGTCGGCGACGTCCTCCTGCACCAGCAGCAGGCGCAGCGCCGAACAGCGCTGACCCGCGCTCTGAAAGGCGGAGGCGACCGCATCGCGCGCCACCTGCTCGGGAAGCGCGGTCGAATCGACGATCATCGCGTTGATGCCGCCGGTTTCGGCGATCAGCGTGGCGATCGGGCCGTTGCGCGATGCAAGCGTGCGGTTGATCGCCTGCGCCACCGCGGTCGAGCCGGTGAAGGCGACGCCGGCAATCTCCTCCCGCGCGACCAGCGGCGCGCCGACCTGCTCGCCGTCGCCGGGGAGGAGGTGGAGCAGCTCCACCGGCACGCCCGCGCGATGCAGCAGCTCGACCGCTGCGGCGGCGATCAGCGGAGTCTGCTCGGCAGGCTTGGCGAGCACGGCATTGCCCGCCGCCAGCGCCGCCGACACCTGCCCGAGGAAGATCGCCAGCGGGAAGTTCCAGGGCGAGATACAGACGAACAGCCCCTTCCCCTCGAGCAGCAGCGTGTTGCGCTCGCCGGTTGGTCCGGGAAGGAGGTCGGGCCGCGCGAAGTGGCGGCGCGCTTCTCGCGCGTAATAGCGCAGGAAATCGACCGCCTCACGCACCTCGGCGATGGCGTCGGCGAGCGTCTTGCCCGCCTCGTCGGTGCACAGCGCGAGGAAGGTCGCCTCCTCCGCTTCGAGCATGTCGGCGGCGCGTTCGAGCCGTTCGGCGCGGAAGTCGCCCCCGGCGAGGCTCCAGTCGGGCTGCGCGGCAAGGCTCGCGCGCACCGCGGCGTCGATTGCCGCGGCGTCGGCGGAGATGACGTCGCCGACACGCTCCCCCGTGGCGGGGTTGCGCACCACCTCGCGCACGCCGTCGCGCCGCTCGCCGGCGACGATGGGCTGCGCGATGCGAGGTTTGGTGCGCGCTTGCGCCATTGCCGCCGCCAGCGCTTCGGGCACACAAGGCTCACCAAGGTCGTGCCCGCGACTGTTGCGACGGTCGGCATAGAGGGTGAGCCCGGTGGCAATCGGCTGGCTCGCGGGCGAAGGCGCCTGACGCGGGTCGATCGCCAGCATCTCCACCGTCACGTCAGGATCGGAAAACTGGTGCACGAAGCTCGAGTTCGCGCCGTTCTCGAGCAGCCGCCGCACGAGATAGGCGAGGAGGTCGCGGTGCGTGCCGACGGGCGCGTAAACGCGCACCGGGCGCTTGGGCGGCGCGATCTCGGCCAGCGCATCGTGCGCGCCTTCGCCCATGCCGTGCAGGCGTTGCAGCTCATAATCCGCGCCGTCGAACAGCTCGGCGATATAGGCGACGGTCATCGCGTTGTGCGTCGCGAAGGCGGGGTAGATGACGTCGTTCATCCCCCGCAGCGCCTGCGCGCACGCCATGTAGCTGAGGTCGGTGTGGAGCTTTTCGGTGAACACCGGAAAGCCCGCCAGCCCCATGACCTGCGCGCGCTTGATCTCGCTGTCCCAATAGGCGCCCTTGACCAGCCGCAGTGCGAGCTTGACCCCGCGCGCACGGGCAAGCGCGCCGACCCATTCGACCACCGCCGCCCCGCGCTTTTGATAGGCCTGGACGACAATGCCGAGCCCCGGCCAGCCGTCAGCGACCCCGGCGTCGACCAGCGCTTCGATGATGTCGAGATGCGGTTCGAGCCGGTCGCTTTCCTCCGCGTCGATCATCAGCGGGACGTTCGCCGCGCGCGCCGCCTGTGCGAGCTCCAGCACCACCGGCGTCAGTTCGTCGCGGCGGCGGTCGGGCTGGAGATATTCGTAGCGCGGGTGGAGCGCGGAGAGCTTGATCGAAATGCCGTGATTGGCGTGCGGGTCGCCGGGCTTTGCTTCACGACCCAAAGCGGCGATGGCGTCGGCATAGCTGCGGGCGTAGCGCGCGGCGTCCTCCGCGGTCCGCGCCGCCTCCCCCAGCATGTCGAAGCTGGCGAGTTCATTGGGTTCGCGATTGGCGCGACGGATGGCTGCCTCGATCGTCTCCCCCATGACGAACTGCTGGCCGAGCAGCTTCATCGCCGCATAGGCCGCCTGGCGGATGACCGGCTCGCCCGAGCGGCGGATCATGCGCTTGAGGATCGAGGTGGGCGACGACGTGCTGCCGATCGCGTCCAGCAGCAGCGTCGCCGACCCGAGGCTGAGGCCATAGGCGGAAAGGTCGACCAGCCACGACCCCGACGCGCCCTCCCCCGTCCAGTGGCGCCCCGCGATCTTGTCGCGGATCAGCGCGTTGGCGGTGTCGCTGTCGGGCACGCGTAGCAGCGCTTCGGCGAGGCACATCAGCACCACGCCTTCCTCGGTCGACAGGCGGTAGCGATTCATCAGCGAACCGACGAGGCTGTCGCGGCTCGCCGCCTGCTTGGCCCGCGCGATGATGCGCTTGCCGAGGTCGGTGACCGCGATCGGGTGCGGATCGGCATCGGCCAGCCGCGCGCGGAGCGACGTCACCACCGTCGCCTCGTCCGCCCTCGCCAGCGCGCGGATGGCGTCGCGCGACGGGCTGGCGGCGGAGGCGGGGGCGATCGAGCGGGCGGGGGCGTTCACCGGAGTTTCCTTTACGGCATGGGAAGGAGCAGCACGACGCCCAGAGCCATAGCAAAGCTGGCGACGCTCGCCAGTGCGACCGGCAGCAGCGCCCGCCACCCGCCCGCGAACAGGTCGGTCAACTGCGTGTTGAGCGCGGTCGCGGTCACCGCCACCAGCAGCAGCGCCTTGGCGAGCCACAGCCCCGCATCGCGCGTCTCGGCGGGTAGCGGGAGGATGCTGCCGAGGATCAGCAGCACGACGAAGCCGGTGATGAACCAGGGCGGCAGCAGCGCGCGCCAACCGTGCGGCGCCCCCTCCGCCCCGCCGCCGCGCCGCGCGAGGATGACGCCGAGCATCGCCACCAGCGGCGCGAGGCTGGCGACGCGGGCGAGCTTGACGATCGTCGCGCGCGCCCCGGCCGCGTCGGAATAGGCAAAGCCGCCGCCGATCGCCTGCGCGACGTCATGCACGCTCGCCCCGATCAGGAACCCTGCCTGCGTATCGTCGAGGCCGATCGCCCGGGCGAGGAAGGGGTAGGCGCTCATCGCCAGCGCGGAGGCGAGGCTGACGCCCACCAACGTGAGCGCGAACTCCCCCTCACGCACTCGCTCGCGGCCAAGCACGCCGTAAAGCGCGAGACTTGCCGACGCGCCGCAGATGGCGGTGGCGCCGCCCGCCAGCACGCCGACGCTGGCGCTCTGCCCGCCGAGCCGCGCGCCGATCACGCCACCCGCGAATGCCGCCGCCATTACCAGCAGCAGCGCGAGGAACGGCGCGATACCGAGCGCGGTGACCTGTGCCAGCGTCACCTGCACCCCGAGCAGCACGATGCCGATGCGCAACAGCTCGCGGCCCGCGAAAGACAGGCCGGGCTTTGCCGCCGGGCGCGTGACGAGCGGACCGAGCGCGAGTCCCAACAGCAGCCCGACCAGGATCGCCGCGAGCCCGTTCAACCGCGCGATGAACGATGCGGCGACGCTTACCCCAATCGCGAGCGCGAGCCCGGGCAGCGCGCGGGTCAGGGCGGGGCGGGTGGAGGCAAGGGACACGCGCGGCCCTTTCGACGCCCCCCGCGCGAATGGCAAGGTGGCGGTGGCCAACGTGAGTGGTAGCGAACTATGCCCCTCCCCCTTGTGGGGAGGGGTAGGGGTGGGGGCCCGCTCGCGTCTGCGAGCGAAAGAGACTCGCCTCGGCGCTGCGCTAACGATTCTTCACGAGCCGCAGACGCGGCTCGGCCCCCACCCCCAACCCCTCCCCACAAGGGGGAGGGGAGATGCGGGGCGCCCCTTTAAAGAGAACTTAGCTGAAATCGACCCGCTGCAGCCTCGGCCCGTTGGCGCGCAGCCAGGCGCGGGCGCGTTCGGGTTCGCCTGTGCCGGCGAGCCGCTGTTCGGCGGCACGAAAGGCGGGGCTGTGGTCCATGTGGAGGAGGTGCGCGACCTCGTGCGCGGCGATGGCCTGGCGCACCCAGTCAGGCGCGAGCATCAGCCGCCAGGAAAAGCGCAGCGCGTGGCGGCTCGAACAGCTGCCCCAGCGGCTGCGCGGGTCGCCGACCGCCACGCTCGCCACCGCCACCCCGGCGAGCGCCGCCAGCGCCTCGCAGCGCGCCGTAAAGTCGCGTCGGGCCTCCGCCGCCAGCCAGCGCGCGACCCGGCGGGAGAGGCCCTCGCCGGGCCCGCCGATGCGCAGCTCCCCGTCCACGACACGCGGCGTGCGCGGCAGTGCGGGGCGGTGGGCGAGCGTCAGCACCCCCTCCCCCCACGGCAGCGTCGCGCCATCGCTGAGCGCGATCCGCTCCGGCGCGGCGGCCGTGGTGCGCGCGATCCAGTCGCTCTGCCCGTCGACCCAGGCGCGCGCCCGTGCGAGGCTCGAACGCGGCGGGAGGGTGAGCTTCAGCTCGCCGCGCCCC
>CAKZIN010000013.1 GCA_936933955.1 uncultured Sphingopyxis sp.
AACTGCTCGCCCGAGCCGAGAAGCCCAGCTACCGCGTCGAGGCGGTCGGGGCGCCGTACGCAAAGAAGGACGCGCTGCGCCTCGGCGGCTACCGCTGGGACGCCCATCGCCGCGTGTGGTTCGCGCTGTGCGAGGAGCACGGGCTCGAACCTTTCGTGGCCCGCGCGATCAACGCCGGATCGCGCGACCCGGCGGTGTTCGAGCTCACCGCCTGCCACCGCTACCGCGAGCTGCGCGTCGACGAGTTCGACAGCCTGCGCGTCCCCGCACCCCGGTTCGACTAATCGAACCCCACCACATCAACACAACCAACCTCGAAGCGGCCCGCCCTTACCGGCGGGCTGCTTCGTTTCAGGAGCAGTGATATGAACGACAACAACCTCTTCGACGACGTCTACCAGCAGCTTGAGCGCGACGCCGCCGAGTTTTTCCGTGAACCAGGCCGTGCGCCAAGCGACGGGCTGCGCTCGTGGACCATCTTCGATCTCGAGTTCGCCTGGGATCGAGCGGCGCACGAGGCCTACACGATCGCCGAGGGCGCCTCGGCTCAACCCGGCAATCCGCGCTGGCCCTTCGACCGGGTCGCCGCGGTCGCCTGGCTCACCCTGACCGAGCAACCAGGAAGTGCGCTGCCGATCGTCACGCCGCCGGTGGTCATGACGGCCGAGCAGCATGACGAGCAGGCGATGGTCTCAGCGCTGTTCAATGCGCTTGTCGAACACCGCTCCATCGTCACAAGCTGGGGCGGTGAAGCGCGCGACCATGCCGTGCTGCGCAGGGCAGCAATGCGCCACGGGCTGCTGCTGCCGCCGCAGCTGCGAAACCTGGTGCCCTTCGCTCCCCGCAAGCTCGACCTGTGCCGCGCTTTGTGTGTCCAAGCGACTTACGTGCATCTGCCCGAACTAGCCGCAGCTCTCTCGATCCCGTGCAAGCCGAGTCCTTCGACCAGCATCGGGCGCCTGGTCGAGAACGGCGAGTGGGGCCGGGTGCGCGAGCAGGTGCTGGCGGATGTGCTCACCACCACCGTCGTCGCGCTGGAAACCCTGTCCATGACGGGCGAGGTCTCGTGGCAACCAACAGCCGCGACTGCCGCGGTTGCGGAGGTTACGGCGGCGGCACTCCCGCATAGCCGCTTCGTCGCGGGTACCTTCCACCCGTGGGCCGCCAGCCGCCGACTCTCAAGCGGTGGTGAGGCGACACAGGGCTTGCGGCGGGAGGCGGCGTGATGAAGTCACGACCCCGCCCACAGCTGATCGAGGGTGTCGACATCGTCGATGGACGCGCCCGCGTCATCGTCTGCCGCTCAATCGCCCCGCAGCTCGTGGAGATCGAGGGGCTGTCGACCATCGCCCAGAGCTACGAACGGCTGCTGCAGCCGCTGCCGCTGCTGGGCGCCGAGGGTCTGACCGGTCCGCCCGGCGCCCCTCGGCTGGCCGCCGACCTCGACGCGGCGAAGCCGTGGGGCTAACCCGCCCATCGTGCTCGACGAGATCGCGAAGACGGCCGGTCGGCGAACGATCCCCCACCGGGGCCTTCAAGACCGTCGCATCCTCCGTTAAACGGCAATCCCCCATGTGCAATCGAGCGCGCCTTTCCTACGAGCCCGAGACGCTGCGCACGCACTTCGGTGCGGACTGGCTCGCCGAGCGGCCGATGGACAACCGCTTCAACCCGCAGGAGCTGGTGCCGCGCGGGCGAGCGTACGTCGTGCGGCGCGATGACCGCGGGCTGGGCATCGACATTATGGCGTGGGACGTGCTCGGCGGGCAGGCCAAGTGGCCGATGACCAACGTCCGCAACCTAGCGCTGCCGCAGTGGCGTCGCCTGGCCGAACACCCCCGCAACCGCTGCCTCATCCCGCTCAGCGAGTTTTGCGAATGGACCCCCGACACCCATGACGTCGGCGGCGGGAAGCCGATCAAGGGCGAGATGTGGTTTCAGGTCACCGACCAGCCGCTGTTCGCGGTCGCCGGCCTGTGGCAGCCGCTCGCCGACGGCAAACGCGGCTTTGCCATGGTCACCTGCGACCCCAACGAGCTCGTCGCGCCTATCCACCCCAAGGCGATGATCACCGTGCTCGAGCGTGACGATCACGAGCGGTGGCTCAGCGGCAGCTTGGGCGACGTCGTCTCTCTCCAGCGACCCTACGACGCCGCGCGGATGACCGTGCGCGGGCCAGATTTTCCAACGCGACGATGAAACGCTTGCTTGCTTACGGCGCCACCGAGGTCAAACTGCCACCATCCAAAGTTGAATGCGCCGCTCAGCTGGATTTCGGACAACAGTTTTTCGGCATCGGTAAGAAAGCCTTAACCCTTACCGTCTAACGCCGCGTAATCGGCGTTGTTCTGCGTGCCGGGATAGCATCCCGAGTCGGTGACCTTGTTAGTGAACGCCTCAACCCTCGGGCCTGTCGGCTGACAGGTCCTCATGGCGTTCGAGGTCACTGCAGCATGCTGCTGAACCCTGTACAGACCACGCATCGTGGCCCCGTTCGCTCGGGAGGCCACGCATATGTGCGGTGCATGTCTGAATTCGTCACCGTCGGCGCATAGACTTTCGACAACCTCGTCTCGGTCGTTGCTGACTTCCGCTTGGAAGACAGAAGTGGCGGAGAGTTACGGCAGGACGCATGTCGTCGGGGCGGTACGCCGGCTCGCTGCCATGTGTGGGATGGATCATCGCGACCTGCTCCATGACGCCGTCGTGCGGGCGCTCGATCATGGCTGCGGTGGTCAGGCGGCGGACAAGCGCCTCATCATGTGCGCCCGCAGCATCGCATCCACACACGCGCGGTCGGCTCACCGCGCCAGCGCCGCCACCATGCCTGCCGACAATCCGGGATACGCTGTCTCGCCGTTTCCCCGGCCCGATCACGCTCTGGAAGCGAAGCAGCGGACGGTGAGCCTTCGCGCTCGTCTCCGCCGTGTAGTCAAGGGTGACGTCGCCTTGATCCGGCTGATCGACGCGATGCTCGAAGACCTCCGGGGGAGCGCGATCGAAGAACGTCTTGGTATCGACACCCCGGCCCTCGCGACCGTCCGCCGCCGGTTGAAGCGGCGGGCGGGATGCGAGATGCGAGGCTTCATTTAGCCCCACATCTGACACTCGCGTTCAGCCCGTGGCACTTCCTATGCGCGGTTACCCCGTACCGAGGGAAGCGCACGCGGCGAGTGCATTGGCATCGACATTTCAGCCATGTAGCGAGGGCGAAGATAACTTTGGGGGAAGCGTGCCGATACTCGACTGGATGACCCGCGGAGACGACGTGCTGGCGGCGGCGCGGGTGCCGTATCGGATGCTGGAGGCGGTGCCGGGGCTGGACGGCGGCGACGGCGATCCGGCGAACATGCTGATCCAGGATGGCGGATTTCTTTTGGTTTTCGGATGATCAGTGGGCGCGGATCGAGCCGCTCTTGCCGAACGATACGCGCGGGATGCCAAGGGTCGATGACCGGCGCGTGCTTTCCGAGATTGTCTAGGCTCTGAAGAGCGGTGGTCGCTGGAGCGATTGCCCGGAACATGTCTACGGTCCGAAGAAGACGCTTTACAACCGGTTCCGGCGCTGGGCCGAACGCGGCGTGTGGGAACGGATCTTCGCCCGGCTCGCCGGGGTCGATGGCGTCCCTGAAAGGATCTTCATCGACAGCAGGCTGCATCAAGGTCCACCGCACCGCCGGCGGCGCAAAGGGGGGCCTTGGCTCATGGTATCGGCATCACCAAAGGCGGACGCAACACCAAGCTCCATGCCGTCTGCGACGAGAAGGGCCCGCCCGCACGTCCTCCTGCTGACGCCGGGCAACACACACGATGCCAAGGTCGCTATCCAGACGATCAATGCCGTACCGCCATCCCGCTATCTGGTCGCCGACAAGGGCTATGACAGCAACGCCTTGCGCTCCTGGCTTATCGAGCGCGGAACCACTCCGGTCATCCCCGCCAGGTCCAACCGCAAAGTGCACATCGAGCACGATCGGCAAATCTACCGTCAGCGCAATGTCGTCGAGCGCATGTTCTGCCGCTTCAAGTGAGCAGCCCCCACCGGGTGGTCCGGGTTGATAGTTAGTGCATTGTCGTCTCCGCCGCCATTGCCGGTCGGAGGTGGAGCGAAGCGGAACCGGAGGCCGGCAATGGCGGTGTCGCCGCTTCCGGGGCGGGTGGTCGATAGCCGAGGCTGCTGTGCGGTCGGACAGTGTTGTAGTGACGCCGCCACGCCTCGATCAGCACCCTGGCTTCAGCGAGGGTGTAGAAGATCTCGCCGTTCAGCAGCTCATCCCGCAGCGAGCCGTTGAAGCTCTCGTTGTAGCCGTTCTCCCATGGCGAGCCCGGGGCGATGTAGAGCGTCTTCACGCCGATCTGCCTGAGCCAGGTCTGGACGGCGGCGGCGATGAACTCGCTGCCATTGTCCGACCTGATATGCGCGGGCGGACCACGCTCGATGAACAACTCGGCCAGCGCTGCCAGTACGTCTTCGTGTTTGAGCTGGCGCGCGACGACGAGTGCCAGGCACTCCCTGCTCGCCTCGTCGATAATGGTAAGGATGCGGAACTTGCGTCCGTCATGGATGCGTTCCTCGACGAAGTCGTAAGCCCAGACATGCCCCGGATACTCCGGCCGCAACCGGATGCACGAGCCATCGTTCAGCCATAACCGGCCGCGTTTCGGCTGGCGCTGCGGCACCTTCAGCCCCTCGCGTCGCCAGATCCGTTCCACCCGTTTATGGTTCACCGACCAACCCGCCGCATGCAGCAGCGCCGTCACCCGGCGATAGCCGTAGCGCCCGTACTGCCTGGCAAGGGCGATGATATCCTCGGTGAGCGCCAACTCGTCATCTGCCCCGAACGGCACCTTGCGCTGCGTCGACCGGTGCTGGCCGAGCACGCGGCACACCCGCCGCTCGGATACATCCAGCACCTCCCGGACCTGGTCGATGCAGCGCCGACGCCGTGCGGGGCTCAGAAGTTTCCCTTGGCTGCCTCCTGCAGGATGAGCTTGTCCAGCGTCAGATCCGAGATCGCCCGGCGCAGCCGCAGGTTCTCCTTTTCCAGATCCTTCATCCGCCGAGCCTGATCGGTCTTCAGGCCACCATATTCCTTGCGCCAGCGGTAGTAGGTCTGCTCGCTGACCGCGATGCGCCGACAGGCCTCGGCGGTCGTGCCGCCCTGACCCAGCATGATCTCAACCTCACGTAGCTTCCCGATAATCTCCTCGGGCTTGTGCTTCTTCGCAGGCATTCGTCGTCCCTTCCTTGGTCCAGACTGTAATAGTCGATGGACCACTCAGAAGGGGGCAGCTCATATTCCCGATCTCGCAGGATTCATCTTCGAGATAGCCTGTCCATGTCTGCCCGCGCCGGACGTTATAACCTCTCAATCGGAGACGTCGAAAGGAATCCTTCCTTAGAAGCGTCATCGTGCTATATAGCACCGGATGGCACGTTTCATTGCCCTAGTTCTGATGTGCTTTGTCTCGCTGTCTCTGGTGGCGGGCAACGTCGCCCATGCGGCCGAGCCGATCGGCTGCTTGGACACTGAGGTCGCGGTCGATCTTGGCCATGCCGCTGGGGATCGCGACCAAGTGCCATCAGACGATGGGAAAGCCACGCCACACCATCACGGCGGCTGTCAGGGCCATCAGATTGGCGAGCCCGTGAAAGAGGGCTTTAGCCCGCAATTGCGTCTGCGCACTACGCTTCCGCTGATCCTTCACGCGAACGGTCGCGTCTCCGCTCCAACAGACCCGGCCTACCGCCCTCCACGCGCCTGACGATTCCAGCCTAGCCCCTTCCTCGGGCTTTCTCGGAAATCGTCAGGAGTCTTTTCATCATGCAACGATTGCTCGCGGCCCTATTGGCCGCGACGGCTTGCGCGAGCATCGCGCAGGCCCAAACCGCGCCGCCGGCTGATGCCGGTCAGGCGCAGCCGCAAGGCATACCAATCTCGGGGCCGGTTTTCAGCGTCGATCGCGCGCTTGAGCTGGCGGGCGTCGTCTCGCCCGCGTTGGAGGCGGCGTCGGCCGACGTTAGGGCGGCCGAAGCGGGGCGGCGTGTCGCGGGGCTCCGTCCCAACCCGACCGTCACCGTCGAGGCTGAAAATGTTGCTGGCTCGGGCCAGTATCGCGGCACACAAAGCCTTGAAGCGACCACCTCCCTTACGCTGCCGCTCGAACTCGGCGGCAAGCGGTCGGCCCGCATCGCCGTCGCGGACGCTCGGACCGACCGCGCCACGATACAAGCCGCCATCGCGCAAGCCGATCTACGATTGAACGTCATCCGCGCCTATGCGGAGGCCGCATCGGCGGAACGTCGTCTCATGACGGCGCGCGATCAGGCACGCATCGCGGGCGAAGCCCTGCGCGCCGCGCAGGTTCGCGTGCAGGCGGGCCGCGCATCGCCGATCGAAGCGGAGCGCGCGAACGTCGCGCGGGTGAACGCCGACGCGGCGCTGACACGGGAGGAACGTGCCGTCGAAGTCGCACGCTTCACCTTGTCGCGCATCATCGGCCAACCGATCGCGGGGCCGCTCGATACAGACTGGTTCGCCCGTGTGCCGACGACCTATGGACCCCTTCGGCCGATCGACAGCGCCGGCACGCTCATGATGGCGGCGGCCGATGCGGACCTTGCCGTCGCCAACGCTGGCGTGCGGCTCGCGCGCTCGCAGCGGGTGCCCGATCTGACACTCGGGGCCGGCGCACGCCGCCTCGAACAGACGGGCGACACGGCGGCCATTTTCAGTCTCTCGATCCCGCTCCCGTTGTTCAACAGCGGCGGTGCGGCGCTCAGTCAGGCTACCGCCGAACGGCAGAGCGCGGATGCGCGGCGGCGCGTGACGGCGCTCGACGTGGATCAGGCCATCGCACGCGCGCAAGCCGATGCCGCCAATGCCGCGACAAATGCGGCAGCGGCCACTGGCCCGGCGCTATCGGCGGCCGAAGAAGCCGCCCGCATTGCGCGCATCGGCTATCGGGAGGGCAAGTTCGGCCAACTCGATTTGCTCGATGCCGAACGCACGCTCGCTCAGACGCGCGAGGCGGCAATCGACGCGCTGCTCTCCTACCACATCGCCCAGGCGCAGCTTGAGCGGCTTACCGCCCGCGCGCCGATCAGACAGGGGGAATGAGAATGAACACCCGATACCTAGCGGCCCTGCCGCTCACGCTGGCCGCATTGTTGATGGCCGGATGTTCCGGCGGCGAGAAGGCCGGCGACGAAGCGCAGAACACGGCGACGGCGGAAAACGCCGCAAGCCCCGAGGCCGGCGGTCACGCCGACGAAGAGGGCGAAATCGACCTCAGCGCCGATCAGATTCGCAAAGCCGGCATCGAGCTAGTGCGCGTGATCCGTAGCGGAGGCGGCGCGCTGACGCTCCCGGCGACGATCGAAGGCGACCCGCAAGGGATGCAGGTTGTGTCCGCCGCGATCGGGGGCCGGGTCGTCTCTCTGACCCGCAACCTCGGCCAGTCGGTCGGGCGCGGGCAGACACTCGCGATCATCGAAAGCCGCGAAGCGGCCTCGCTGAACGCCGAAATCGAGGCGGCGCGGGCGAGGCTCGCACTGGCCGAAAGCACTCTGCGCCGCGAACAACGGCTGTTCAACGAGCGCGTCTCGCCGGAACAGGATTTGATAGCGGCGCGCACGGCAGCGACAGAGGCCCGAATCGCGCTGCGGCTCGCACAGCAACAGGTATCGGCCGCTGGTGGAGGCGGCGGTGCGCTCAATCGTATTGCGATCCGCGCGCCGCTCTCGGGCCAGGTCGTCGTGCGTAGCGTGACGCTAGGCCAGACGGTTGCGGCCGATGCCGAGCTATTTCGTGTGGCCGATCTAGGCCGCGTCGCGGTAACGCTTGCGCTCTCGCCGGCTGACGCCGGCAAGGTGCGCCCCGGCTCTCAAATCGAAGTTGTCGCGGGCGATCGGCGATCGGTTGCGCGCGTCGATTTCGTGTCGCCCATTCTCGATGAAAACACGCGCCTCGCCACGGTGATCGCGGTCATCGACAACCGCGCCGGTCAATGGCGCGTCGGTGAGCCGGTTACGACCTCGATCCAGCTCGCCGGTGGCGGTGCCTCCGCGCTGCTCGTGCCGCAAAGCGCGGTGCAGACGGTCGAAGGCCGGCCCACCGTCTTCGTCCGCACCGAACACGGCTTCAAGGCCACGCCTGTCACGCTCGGAAGCCCGAGCGGCGACAACGTGGTCGTGACCTCCGGCCTCACTGGCGACGAACAGCTCGCCGGGCCGAACAGCTTCACCCTCAAGGCTGAGCTTGGAAAAGGCGAAGCGGAGCACGGGCACTGATATGATCGACCGCATCGTCACATTTTCCGTCGAGCGTCGCTGGTTCATCCTGCTCATGACGCTCATCGCCGCGGTCATCGGAGGCTGGGCGATCTCGCGCCTGCCGATCGACGCCGTTCCCGACATCACCAACAACCAGGTGCAGGTAAACATCACCGCACCGGCGCTCTCCCCCGAGTTGGTCGAGAAGCAAATCGCCTTCCCGATCGAAACCGCCCTCGCGGGCGTTCCTGGCCTTGAATATACCCGCTCACTGAGCCGCAACGGGTTCGCCCAGGTCACGGCGGTTTTCACCGATTCGACCGACATATATTTTGCACGTCAGCAAGTCGCGGAGCGGCTGCGCGTCGCCGAAGAAAGCCTGCCCGACGGTGCGGTCCCGACAATGGGGCCGATCGCGACGGGCCTCGGCGAAGTCTATATGTGGACCGTCCATTTCCAGCATCGCAAGGAAGATACCCATAGGCCGGGCGAGCCCGGAATGCAGCCTGACGGCAGCTACATCACGCCAGAGGGCGACCGGCTTGTCAGTGAAGCCGATCAGGCGACCTATCTTCGCACCGCTCAGGATTGGATCGTCGCGCCGCTGCTGAAGAACACGCCGGGCCTTGCCGGCGTCGACTCGATCGGCGGCTATGTGAAGCAGTTTCAGGTGATCCCCGACGTGCAGCGGCTCGCCGCCCTTGGGCTGAACCTGAGCGATCTGGCGCGGGCGCTCCAAGAGAACAACGTCGGCGTCGGCGCCGGTGTTGTCGATCGCGGCGGTGAGGGCCTGGCTGTCCGTTCCGATGCCCGTATCCGCAACGTGGGCGAGTTGGCCGGCACGGTCATCGCCACCCGCGAAGGCACCCCGATCCGGCTCGATCAGGTGGCGCAAGTCCGCCTCGGTCAAGCCATCCGCTACGGCTCCGCGTCCGAGAACGGCAAGGAGGTCGTGGTCGGAACCGCCATCATGCGGATCGGCGAGAACAGCCGCACTGTCGCATCGGCCGTCGCGGAACGGATCGAGGCAATCAACGCCTCATTGCCAACCGATGTCGTGATTCAGCCGGTGCTGGACCGCACCGCGCTGGTCAACTCCACAATCAAGACGGTGGCGAAAAACCTGACCGAAGGGGCGCTTCTCGTCATCGTCGTGCTGTTCGTGCTGCTCGGCAATTTCCGGGCCGCTCTGATCGCGGCGCTGGTGATCCCGATCACCATGGCGATGACCAGCTTCGGGATGCTGCGAGGCGGTGTCTCGGCCAATCTAATGAGTCTCGGCGCGCTCGACTTCGGCCTGATCGTGGACGGCGCGGTGATTATCGTTGAAAACGCGCTGAGGCGCATCGCCGAACGGCAACATCACTACGGCCGAACGCTGGCGCTGGAAGAGCGCCTGTCTGTGGTGACGCAGGCCGCGCGCGAGATGATCCGGCCTTCCGTCTTTGGGCAGGCGATCATCATCCTCGTCTATGTGCCGCTGCTGACCCTCACGGGCGTCGAGGGCAAGACGTTCACGCCGATGGCGCTGACCGTCATCATCGCGCTCGTCAGCGCCTTCGTGCTTTCGCTGACCTTCGTGCCCGCCATGCTCGCGATCTGGCTCTCCAAGCCGGTCGAGGAAAAGGAGGGCCGGATCATGTCCTGGCTCAAGCGCAAGTATGAGCCGGGGCTCGATAAGGCGATGAAGCGGCCGACGCTGACCATGGGCGTCGGGGTCGGCGCGTTCCTCGCCGCCATCCTGACCTTCTCGTTCTTGGGGCAGGAGTTCCTTCCCCAGCTCGATGAAGGCGACCTGACCGCGCAAGTGCTGCGCGTGCCGGGAACGTCGGTCGATCAAAGCCAGGCGATGCAATCGCGCATCGAGCGGGAGATCGGCAAGCTGCCCGAAGTCCGGTTCGTGTTCTCCAAGACGGGCACGGCCGAGTTGGCGTCGGACCCGATGCCTCCGAACATCTCAGACACCTTCATCATTATGAAGCCGCGCGACGAATGGCCCGATGCCGGGCTGAGCAAGGCCGATCTGGTGGCGAAGGTCGAGAGGACGCTTGAGGGCCTGCCCGGCAACGCCTTCGAAATCAGCCAGCCCATCCAGATGCGCTTCAACGAGCTGATCGCAGGCGTGCGCGGCGACGTCGCGGTCAAGATATTCGGCGACGACACCGATGCAATGAACACGACGGCCAATGCCGTTGCGGCGGTCCTTCGCAAGACGCAGGGCGCAGCCGACGTTCGGGTGGAACAGACCGAGGGCCTGCCGATGCTCGACATACGGCCGCGCCGGGACATCATGTCGAGGCTTGGGATCACCGCGCAGACCGTGCAGGATACTATCTCGGCCGCGATCGGCGGTCGCGATGCCGGTATGATCTTCGAGGGCGATCGGCGCTTTGCTGTCACCATCCGTCTGTCGGACGTGGCGCGCGCCAATCTGCAAACGCTCGGCCAGGTGCCGGTGCCGCTACCGGGCGGCGGGTTCGTGCCCCTGCAAAGTGTCGCCGACATCGGCGTCACCGATGGCCCTAATCAAATCAGCCGCGAGAACGGCAAACGGCGCGTCGTCGTGCAGGCGAATGTGCGCGGCCGTGACGTCGCAGGCGTGGTGGCGGACGCACAGGCGGCGATAGCGGCAGAAGTGCGTCTGCCTGCCGGCCAGTATCTCGATTGGGGCGGCCAGTTCGAGAATCTGCAATCGGCGTCCGAGCGGCTGATGCTCGTAGTTCCGGCCTGCTTCGCGCTCATCATCCTGTTGCTCTACGGAGCCTTGGGAAGCGTGCGCGATGCGGCGATCGTGTTTACCGGCGTCCCGCTCGCGCTGGTCGGCGGCGTCCTCGCGTTGTTCCTGCGGGGTATGCCCTTCTCGATCTCGGCGGCGGTAGGGTTCATCGCCCTGTCCGGCATCGCGGTCCTCAATGGCCTCGTCATGGTGACGTCGATCCAAGGGCTGATGGCGCGAGGGATGGAGCGCGCAAAAGCGGCCCGTGAAGGGGCGATGATGCGGCTGCGGCCCGTCGTCATGACGGCGCTAGTCGCCAGCCTCGGCTTCGTGCCGATGGCGATTGCAAGCGGAGCCGGCGCGGAAGTGCAAAAGCCGCTGGCGACCGTCGTCATCGGCGGCCTGATCTCAGCAACGCTACTGACGCTGTTCGTGCTGCCGACACTCTACGCCCGCTATGGCCGCCGGGAGACGGATATTCCCGCGCCTGCCACGCGGCCCGAAGAGACGACGGTCGATCTGGCGGAGGCTCCACTGTGAGCCTCCGCGTCGGCCGTATCCGAGCACCGGGGATGCGTCTTGTCGAGCGGTGGGCGGCTTTGCCGTCCGCCGCATCGGAGACCAAGGAACGGGCGATCAGGCCGTGAAGGAAATCACCTCCTTCGCCCTGAGCATTACGCCCATCAGGGCGTGGACTCATATCGCCGATCTGGCGGCGTTCGCGTTATGGCACCCCAGCTATCGCTTCCGGGGAAACGCCGCGCCAGGTGCGAGAGTCGGCCTCACCTTTAGCCTGCTCAGAGGAGAACTCCCGCTAAAGGCCGGAGCTAAGATCATAGCCTATGAGCGGGCGCACTGCCTTGCGTGGCGCACCGGCCTCGGCGGGGTGCTCACTCTGCACGAAGAATATGCTCTCGACGGGCTCGGCGAACAGACACGGGTTCGCCACACAATCACGATGAGAGGGATGCTGAGCCCGCTTGGCTATACGGTCCGGCGCGGGTTGCGCTCCGCAATGCGGGCACAGGATGCGGCGGTCGTCCGCTATCTCACCAAGGAAGCGCGCGGGAGCGGCTTCACAGTAAATCGTCGTCGTCGCCGAGTCCGCAAGGCGCAACTTTCCGCGAAAGGCCGCTCATGACCGGCCCGGCATCTTCGGGCCCGGATGCGGAGCGCCGCACCCTCTGGATCGTGTTGATCCTCAATGCGGGGATCGCCGTAGCTTTCCTGATCGCGGGAGTCACAGGCGATTCCAGCGCGCTGCTCGCCAATGGTCTCGACAACCTCTCGGACGCTGCGGTCTATGCGCTGAGCCTCATCGCCCTCAGTCGGGGCGCAAAGTGGAAGACCCGTGCAGCCGCCGTGTCGGGGGTCATGCTCCTGATCTTTGCCGGCGGCATCCTTCTCGATGTCGGGCGGCGATACCTCCAAGGCAGCGAGCCTATCGGCGTTACCATGATGGCGATGTCTGCGGTTGCCGCCGTCGTCAATTTCGTCTGCCTCAAACTGCTGCAACGGCTGCGAGAGCCCGACGTCAATCTGCGCGCCGCGACCACGTTCAGTTTCAACGACTTCATCTCGAACGGCGGGATTCTTGTCGCCGGCCTGCTGGTCTGGTGGCTGGGCTCAAACTGGCCCGATCTGCTGGTTGGCTTCCTCACTGCGATCATCGCCATCAAGGGCGGCGTCGAAATCTTACGCGATGCACGCAAGGAAGCGCGCCAAGCCAAGGAAGTCAGCCGATGATTGCCAAAGCTATCGGCCGCCGCACGCTGAGTCCTTCGGGTGCATGTGCGAGAACGGCCCGCGCCATGGCCGTTTCCCCCAAACAGCCATGGCGAACGGACAGAGGCGGGCGCGCGGGGCGAAGACTCGCGACAGCGCCCCCCGTCGGGCGGACCGCACCGCTTACCCGAAACGCGATCCGCAAAGGACCAACGCCATGATTGAAAAGCTCCGTCTCGATATTCCCGTCCTGTTGCCCGACGTCACCGACGCGGCTGATGCCTGTGTCGCAAGGCTGATCGGCTCGCTTGAAGGCCGCCCCGGCGTCGAGCAGGCCCATGTCGTCGCGGCCAGCGCCGACGCGCCGGCAACTTTGTGCGTCCATTTTGACCCGCAAGTGGTGACGCTATCGCGCATCCGCGAGCTGGCCCGCGCTGCTGGCGCGAACATCGCCGATCGCTTCGGACATGCGATCTGGCGAGTTGAGGGGCTCACCCATCAGCGTCGCGCCCGCACCCTGGGCGACCGGCTTCGCGCCCTTCCCGGCGTGCTGGAAGCTGAGGCGAATGTCTCCGGCCTGGTGCGGGTTGAGTTCGATAAGTCGGCGACGTCGGAAGAGGCGATCCTGGGCGCGCTGCGCGAGGCCGGCGCGCGACCGATCGGCGACAAGGCGCTGACGCCGGCCCCGGCCACGCCGACGCATGACCACGCCAAGGATCATGACCATCCTGCCGGCGAGAAGCATGACCACGATCACGCCCATGGCGGCCTGCTCGGGCCGAATACGGAGCTGATTTTCGCGCTGGCCTGCGGCGCGGCGCTGGCGATCGGCTTCGCCATCGAGAAGCTGGTGGCCGGCGCGCCGGATTGGTTACCGCTCGCGCTCTACATCGCTGCCTATGGCTTCGGCGGCTTCTACACACTTCGCGAAGCGATCGAAAATCTACGCCTCAAGCGGTTTGAAATCGACACGCTGATGTTGGTGGCCGCCGCTGGCGCGGCTGCGCTGGGAGCCTGGGCGGAAGGCGCGCTGCTGCTATTCCTGTTCAGCCTCGGCCATGCGCTCGAACACTACGCAATGGGCCGCGCTAAGCGCGCGATCGAGGCACTGGCCGAACTGGCGCCGCGCACCGCAATGGTGCGCCGCTCCGATGGCGGCACGAGCGAGGTTCCGGTTGAGGATCTCAAGCTCGGTGATGTCGTCATCGTGAAGCCCGATGAGCGCGTTGCGGCTGATGGTTTCATCGTGAAGGGGATCACCGCGATCAATCAGGCCCCGGTCACGGGTGAGAGTATGCCCGTCGATAAGCGGCCTGTGCAGGACGACGCGGCGGCCCGCGCCAATCCCGATCGGCTCGATGCGGCCAGCCGGGTGTTCGCCGGCACGATCAACGGCAGTGGTCTCATCGAAATCGAAGTGACCCGACTGTCCACCGAAAGCACTCTCGCCAAGGTGGTTAAGCTGGTCAGTGAAGCGGAAACACAGAAGTCGCCGACGCAACGCTTCACGGACCGATTTGAGCGGTTCTTTGTGCCGGCGGTGCTCGCGCTGTCCTTCCTGCTCCTGTTTGCCTGGGTGGTTGTTGATGAGCCGTTCCGCGACAGCTTCTACCGGGCGATGGCGGTGCTGGTCGCCGCCAGCCCCTGCGCACTCGCCATCGCCACCCCCAGCGCGGTCCTCTCGGGCGTAGCCCGTGCCGCGCGCGGGGGCGTCCTCGTTAAGGGCGGCGCTCCGCTCGAACTGCTCGGCTCTCTCGATGCCATCGCGTTCGACAAGACGGGCACGCTCACCAAGGGCGAGCCCCGCATACAGGAAATCATCCCTGTCGCGGATGTGAGTAAGGAAGACCTCATGACGGTGGCCGTCGCCGTCGAGGCCCTGAGCGATCATCCGCTCGCCCAAGCCATTGCCCGCGACGGACGGGACCATATCGGCGATCAGTCGGTGCCGAAGGCCGACAACCTCAAGAGCCTCACTGGGCGCGGCGTGTCGGCCGTCGTCGGAGCCGATGAGGTGCTGATCGGAAAGGCTGAAATGTTCGGTGCTGACGGCATCGCGCCGCTGTCCCCCGAGATGACGGCCGCGATCGAGAAGCTGCGGGAGGGGGGCCAAACGAGCATGGTCGTTCGCCGGGCCGGCAAAGACCTTGGCGCGATCGGGCTGCTCGACACTCCGCGCGAAGCGGCGCGCGATGCGCTCGAAAAGCTGCGCGCGATCGGTATCAAGCGAATGATTATGATCTCGGGGGATCATCAGCGCGCCGCCCAAGCCATCGCCAGGGACGTTGGCATCGACGAAGCGTGGGGCGATCTCATGCCGGAGGATAAGGTCGAGGCGATCAAGAAGCTCCGCGCCGAAGCCAAAGTCGCGATGGTGGGTGATGGCGTCAACGACGCTCCCGCCATGGCGACAGCGACGGTCGGCATTGCGATGGGTGCCGCTGGTTCCGACGTCGCGCTGGAAACCGCAGACGTCGCCCTGATGGCGGATGATCTGGCGCACCTGCCATTTGCGGTTGGACTCAGCCGCAGCACGCGATGGGTGATCCGCCAGAATGTCTTCGTGAGCCTGGGCGTAGTTGCCTTCCTCGTGCCCGCCACCATCCTCGGGCTCGGTATTGGTCCAGCGGTAGCGATGCACGAAGGATCGACGCTGCTCGTCGTGTTCAACGCGCTCCGGCTGCTGGCCTATCGCGATCCTACAGCCCGCCGCAGCGATGCCTTTTAGCATCCGCCAACTGCGCTATGCGATCGCGGCCGCCGATCACGGGAGCTTTTATCGAGCTGCCCGAGCGCTCGACATTGAGCAATCGACGCTTAGTCGGAGCATCCTCAAATTGGAGGGCTCCATCGGTATGCCGATCTTCGAGCGCTCTCGTTCCGGCGTTACCATGACACTTGCCGGCTGTGCTTTTATCCGCGGGGCAAAGCCGATGGTTGCCAGCGCTGACAAACTTGTTGCGATGATGCGGGCTGCCGGCCAAGGACGGGCGGGCGGCCTGCGGCTAGGCCACAACAGCTCCGTTTCCGCCGGCAATCTAAGAGCAACGATGATGAACTGGCGTGAGGCACATCCTGACGTCGAAGTCGAAGGCGTGGAGGCCGACCGAAGTGTCCTACTCGCAGGACTCGATACTGGCGAGATCGACATCGCGATTCTCATGGGCTCGGTCAGCCATGACGGATTTCGCTGTGAGCCGCTATGGAGCGAACGGATGCTCGTAGCGCTGCCCGCATCGCATCCGTTGGCGGAGCGCGACATCGTTCATTGGACTGATCTTCGAGGCGAGCGCTTCCTGCTGCCAATTGCCGATCCCGGCCCCGAAATCCGGGACATGCTGCTCGGGCGGCTCTCAATGTTCGGCACCAAACCGGATATCAGAATGCACCAGTCGAGCCGCGAAACAATCCTGAGCATCCTCGGTGGCGGTGCCGGTGTGAGCATCGTCTGCGAGGGCTCGACCGGCACGCTTTATCCCGATGTCGTCTATCGGCCGATCCACGGCGAACAGGGACCAGCGCTGACGGGTTATTCGGGCTGTTGGCGCGATGACAACCGCAATCCCGCGCTGCGGCGTTTCCTTGGATTCATCAAAGCGCGCTATGCGCTGTCTTTTGATTTCTCGGAGAGATTCTAGTAAATTAGGTAGGTAGGTGAGCAGCCCCCACCGGGTGGTCCGGGTTGATAGTTAGTGCATTGTCGTCTCCGCCGCCATTGCCGGTCGGAGGTGGAGCGAAGCGGAACCGGAGGCCGGCAATGGCGGTGTCGCCGCTTCCGGGGCGGGTGGTCGATAGCCGAGGCTGCTGTGCGGTCGGACAGTGTTGTAGTGACGCCGCCACGCCTCGATCAGCACCCTGGCTTCAGCGAGGGTGTAGAAGATCTCGCCGTTCAGCAGCTCATCCCGCAGCGAGCCGTTGAAGCTCTCGTTGTAGCCGTTCTCCCATGGCGAGCCCGGGGCGATGTAGAGCGTCTTCACGCCGATCTGCCTGAGCCAGGTCTGGACGGCGGCGGCGATGAACTCGCTGCCATTGTCCGACCTGATATGCGCGGGCGGACCACGCTCGATGAACAACTCGGCCAGCGCTGCCAGTACGTCTTCGTGTTTGAGCTGGCGCGCGACGACGAGTGCCAGGCACTCCCTGCTCGCCTCGTCGATAATGGTAAGGATGCGGAACTTGCGTCCGTCATGGATGCGTTCCTCGACGAAGTCGTAAGCCCAGACATGCCCCGGATACTCCGGCCGCAACCGGATGCACGAGCCATCGTTCAGCCATAACCGGCCGCGTTTCGGCTGGCGCTGCGGCACCTTCAGCCCCTCGCGTCGCCAGATCCGTTCCACCCGTTTATGGTTCACCGACCAACCCGCCGCATGCAGCAGCGCCGTCACCCGGCGATAGCCGTAGCGCCCGTACTGCCTGGCAAGGGCGATGATATCCTCGGTGAGCGCCAACTCGTCATCTGCCCCGAACGGCACCTTGCGCTGCGTCGACCGGTGCTGGCCGAGCACGCGGCACACCCGCCGCTCGGATACATCCAGCACCTCCCGGACCTGGTCGATGCAGCGCCGACGCCGTGCGGGGCTCAGAAGTTTCCCTTGGCTGCCTCCTGCAGGATGAGCTTGTCCAGCGTCAGATCCGAGATCGCCCGGCGCAGCCGCAGGTTCTCCTTTTCCAGATCCTTCATCCGCCGAGCCTGATCGGTCTTCAGGCCACCATATTCCTTGCGCCAGCGGTAGTAGGTCTGCTCGCTGACCGCGATGCGCCGACAGGCCTCGGCGGTCGTGCCGCCCTGACCCAGCATGATCTCAACCTCACGTAGCTTCCCGATAATCTCCTCGGGCTTGTGCTTCTTCGCAGGCATTCGTCGTCCCTTCCTTGGTCCAGACTGTAATAGTCGATGGACCACTCAGAAGGGGGCAGCTCACAAGGACTGGCGCCGCGTCGCCACTCGCTTCGACCGCAACATCAAAACCTTCATGGCCACCATCGCCATCGCAGCATTCGTCACATGGTGGCTCTAATGAGTCCGGACCCTAGACACAGACACCCAAGATAGCATTGTGCAGGCATAGTCTCGGCAGGGAGGGGTTAGCTTGTCATTCGAAGAGCTGAGGGTGGGCGACCTGCGGGTGAACCAAGCCAACGACCGCCACGGCGAGATCGGCAGCGAGGATCTAGCGATCGCGGAACTGTTTCGCCTTCACAATGTCCAAATGCGAAATCTCGCTGCTGACATCGCTACCGTCTCAGCGGTGTATGATCCTCCGCTCGTGATGCAAGACGAGGGCTTCTTCGTCGTCTTCGACGGCAATCGTAGAGTCACCTGCCTTAAGCTGCTCCGAGACCCATCGCGGGCTCCGACGGCTGAACTGCGGGAGCACTTTGAAGGTTTGCGCGAGGGAGCAGCCGGCGTTGCAGACCGTCTGGTCTGCCAAGTGGAGACGGACCGTAACCTCATCGACAGTATCCTATTCCGCCGTCACACGGGTTCGCAACGCGGCGTCGGGCGGCTCGATTGGAACGACCGAGCCAAGCTGAACTTCGTCGAGCGGACCGGCCAGGGGAGTGGCATCAACGTTGCCGCCGAGATTGAACGACTTCTGACGGAGGCCGGACGTCTACCCGCGGGCAACATCCCGTGGTCGACGCTCACGCGGCTGCTCTCGTCGGAAGAGTTCAGGAATCGCGCAGGCATCAGCACGTCCGGCCGCAGGTTTCGCCTCACCCATGATCACGCCGCGGTGACAGACGCGCTCCACAGGATCGCGGGCGACCTCGCCGTGCAGGTCGTGACCCTCGGGGACCTGTGGAACAACGAGGGGAAGCGCGCCTACCTGAACCGTCTGCAGGAAGAGGGTATCCTTCCTGCAGAGAACGAGTTGCTTCCGCAGCCCGTGGAGAGCTCCGGGGCTGTCCGCAGGCCGCGCCGCAACCAGCCGCCGCCGCGGCCGACCCAGACGACCTTCATTCCTGCGGAAGCGCCGAGGATACAATGGACGGCCGCCCAGCACCGGGTGCGTGCTGTTTGGGAGGAGCTTCAGTCGCTGACATTGCGTGAGCATCCGAACGCAGTATCGGCGCTGATGCGCATACTCGTCGAGCTGTCGGTGGAAAGCTACGTTGCCGAGCACGGCTTGGTTGTCGCTGACAACCTCTCCCGCAAGGTCGGTGCCGTCGCGAACCACCTACTGCAGCGCCAGATCATCGACCGCGCCTACTTTGACGAGCTTGAGCGGATCAGGATGGCCGACCAGCTCATCTCTGTGGCCAGCATGCAGCGATACATCCACTCGCCCGATTTCGCGCCGATAGAGAACGAGCTCAGGACGTATTGGGCGAGACTCGGCCGCTTTCTTCAAGCCATTCTAAGCCGGTAGAGAAAAGACGTGCATCCGGCTGATCATTCAATTGCCGAGTGCGACGTGCCGGCTATCGGCCGCAGGAAGGGGGTCGGTTGGTTCAAGCTGGGCGATGACCTCCAAAGTCAGGGATGGTGTCGCGTGGCGGCAGTTGAATGGATCGGCGAGGCCGATGTCTCGGCCGCTGTCGATCTAATCGCTGAGGGCTTGGGGCGACCGGCTGGCGGGCGCGCGGGAGCCGACCGCGAGACCCTGATTCCTCGAACCCGTGCGCAATCGCACGCGAGGTCGCAGAGCAAGACCCACGGGCTCGGCGCGTTGCCGGTGCACGTCGAACTAAGTCACCGGCTGGTTCCCTGTAGATACGTCATTCTCGGCTGTATGGATCCTGGCCGGCCGACCTGCGCGACGACGACCATCGAATGGAATTCGGCCGGCTTTACGCCCGAGGAGACGAAGCTGCTGAAGACAGCTCCTCTACTGGTCCGGAATGGTCGTGCCTCCTTCTATTCAACGGCGCTTCCCGCTGACGCCCGATTCCTGCGATGGGACGCGGAATGTATCGAGCCAGTGGACGCACGCGGTTATGAGGCGCTCGAAGTTCTAACGCGCCGGCTGTCGTCGCTCACGGTCGAAAAGCACCTTCTGGAGGCAGGTGAGGTTCTCGTGATCGACAACTGGCGGCTGCTGCACGGGCGTGAGGCTGCCCCGGTAGACGGCGGGAGACGCCTGTTGAGGAGATTGGTGCATGCCTGATGAAGTCTTCATCGCGATCAGCGGTGACGCGCTCCACGCCAAGTCAAAGGTCTATATCGGACGCGCCATAGCGCGGAAGGCCGCGAAGGAGCTTGACGAGTATCAGCTGTGGGCTTCCCTAGCCCTTGAGCTGCTCGGAAAGGCGGCGCTGGCCTATCGCCATCCGAGCCTCGTCGTCGACCCTACCAACTGGAGGTCCTTATTCGTAGCGGCCGGCATCAACGTCACGACCGACGTGAAGACCATCACGGCTAAGACGCTCTTCGAGCGGCTGGCACACCTCGTTCCGAGGTTCGACCCGGTCATGCACAAGTTCTGCACAGACATTGCGGAGCGCAGGAACGCCGAGCTGCACTCGGCGGACCTACCGTTCCGAGGAATGCGACTGGAGGCTTGGGAAGCGCGATACTGGCATGCGTGCGATGCAATTCTGCGTCACATGGGATCCTCTCTGGAGGACTGGCTGGGAGCGGATGCTGAGGCTCCGCGGCAGATCGTGGCGCAGGCTGCAGCGGCCAGCGATGCGGCAGTGAAGCTGCGTGTCGAGGCCGCCAAGGAGTGGTTTGCCGGATTGAAGAAGGCGGAGCGAGAGGAGCTGGCGCAGAAGGCCGCGGCACTGACGCCCTTCGATCAGATCGCCGTGTTCAATGCGGCATATGACGAGATTTGGAGCGAGGTCTGTCCCGGATGTGGCTGTCAGGCCTTCATGGCGGGCGACCAGACCAGTGAGGAGATCAAGCAGGAGACCGGCGAATACGAGATGTGGGAGATCGTCGAACGTGAGTTCGTCGCGGACGAGTTCCGGTGTCCGACATGTCAGCTCGGCCTGCTGGGAAGCGACGAGTTGGACTCTGCTGGCCTCAATTACATCCACACCGACGAGCAGGAGCGGGAGATGGAATACGAGCCGGAATACGGAAACGACTAAGCCATCGTTGCTTACCGTCGGCAGACTGAAGGCGTAAGCCCGCCTCAACGTCGGCAGTTGGCCGAATGCGGATCGTCCGCTTTCTGCGTTAATCGAGCACAAGCCAACCCTCACCGCTACGCGGTTCTTCAGGTTTCGCGAACGCTGTGCCGAAGCTGGCCAAGAACCGATCGCAGGCGACTGCCGTCCTTCTCTAACAATGCCAAAATCGCGGCGGCCTCGGTCTGCTCCGTCACGAACAAGTCCCGAGACGCCCGGCCTGTCCGAAGCGCGAGGACGCGAGAGATGAGGTGCCACTGGCCTCGATGATCGAGCGTCACGGTGAACACGCCATGCGAGATCTGGGTCCGGAACCCGTCGTGTTTCCGGAACTCGGCCACAGCCTGAGCAGCGGCCGTGCCCTCGTCCGCAAACGCGCCGCCGGCATCTATCGCGTGCGAAAGGGCATCGTAGCGCTGGCCGACCAGGTGAGGCAATTTGAGCGAAGTGCCGCGCCCCTTGACCGCCGCCAAGACAAGCAGGGTCTCTGTGACCGCCGCCTCACTTCGAGCGAACACGTCGAGGCACCGGCCCCGCCACGCCGCGGCAGCGTCTTGAGCCGCCTCGAATGCGATTCGCGGCAGGGCTGTCTCGATCGAAGAAATCGCGTTCATCGGTCCGCGTTAGACGCGACACCATTTATTTCACGTAAGCAGCGAGGAGATTTTGTCGCATGATGACGGCTGGCTTTGGGCCGGTAACGAACGGTCCGCTATCCGAACCACGACGCGAAAAGCTGTCAATCGACTAACGACCCCGTTCCGGACGTTCCATCGGCGCCAACCGCGTTAGTTTGGCGCGTTGGTTCAAGACACGCCAACGGTTGCGTGAGATCAATGCTGGCCCAGCAACGGAGAATGCAATGATCTTTCGATACACGATTATGTATGTTGCGAATGTCGAGACGACGCTAGCCTTTTACGAGCAAGCTTTTGGATTAACTCGCGGAATGCTTCACGAGACGGGAGATTACGGAGAGCTTCTAACAGGTGATACGAAGCTTGCTTTTTCATCGGTCGGATTGATGCGTCAACTCGGCAAAGCCCCTTCCGCAGCCAATCCCGATGCACCCGTCTTTGAGATTGCATTTGAGACTGACGATGTTCCCGCTGCCTTGAGAAGAGCCATCGATGCTGGCGGTTTGCTCCGGCAGGAGGTCCGGGAAGAGCCTTGGGGGCAGACGACAGCTTATGTTGCCGACCCGAATGGATATCTGGTTGAATTGTGCTCGCCAGTCAGAGGGCCTGATAGCTAGCTTTGAAACAACGCAGGGCTTTATCCATCGCCATAGCCTGTGGATGCCAGAGCGTCAGCTACTGCTCCGTTTTTGCGCAGGTTGTGCGGGCTAACGCCCAGCCAATGTTGAAACTCGCGTGTCATATGAGGCTGGTCGCAGTAGCCGTGCTGGAACGCGAGGTCGGCCAACTCGATTTGATCAATTTCAGCTGATGCTATGAGTTTTGCACTCTTGCGCAAGCGGGCAAGGCGCCGCCACCACGATGGACTACGACCGGTAGCATCGAATAGTTTGCGCTGAAGCGTGCGAGAGGAGACACCCAGGGATTTGGCGGCCTCCAAGGTTCCTCGTGCATTTTGCACTGCGGCCAGAAGCTCCGCCAAATCCCGAGGCTGAATCAGAAATTCGCGAATTGTCTCCGCATCTGCAGGGCATGTTGCAAGACTGGACATTGCGCAAGACAACTCCGGCCTTATTCCAACGCCTGGCTGCAGACGAAAGCCAAAAAATGAGTCTCCGGTCTGAACATGCACCGTTCGCGTGGTATCATCCAGCTCAGTAGCAAACATGATGACCGGCTCATGATTGCGCATCCGAATAATTATGTCGCGGCAGCCATCGGGCACGATTGCGGCCGCTTGCGATGCTTGAGCGATGAAGGACCATGTCGCGAGGATTGGTTGTTGCGTCATCTTCATTTTCTTGACCACGTTGATCGCCGCCTCGCCGCCTCGCCGCCCGCTTCCACGTTGACAAGGCATCCCGGCTAACCTTCTTATCTCTTGATTGAGAAAGCCGCCATTCAGCAAACCACCCCATCTGCGGTCATAAGCGGGAACGCACCGCGATCCTGACACCTGCCGGGCCGCTTCGACGGATTTCTCGCCAGAAGCGGAAATTCGCAAACCGACCCCATTGCGGACATCAACCCGCCAGTGACAACTTTGGCGTGAAGGAATGCCTTTTGGACCATGCCACCCCAAATTTGCCAAGTCGTGACTTCGAGGCAACCGCCCAGTTTTATGAGCGATTAGGCTTTGAAGAAGGCTGGCGCGACCAAGGGTGGATGATTCTAAAGCGCGGCGATCTTACCGTGGAATTTTTTCCTCACGCTGAGCTGGACCCTGCCACAGGCAATTTTAGTTGCTGCCTTCGCTTGGACGACATGCCTGCCTTTTACGACCTATGTAAGAGCGCGGGCTTGCCGGAGCAGTGCTGGGGTTGGCCTCGACTTCATCCGGCAAGCGAGGAAGCCAGTGGAAAGACCATTGCGTATATGGTCGATCTTGACGGTTCGCTTGTGCGTCTCATCCAGAACTAGACGACCAAGTTCTTCAGCAGCAACGTGCAGAAGTGCCGTTAGCGCGCGCCTCTTGGATCGGTGGGCATGGAACGTCCCCATAGGAACAGAAGACGCAGCAGTCGCCAGCCAAGGGGCGCAGTTTTGCGGCGCAATGCACGCAGTCGTAGAAAAACCAGCACGCGTTCGTCGGCATTTCCTCGGAAGTCGTCCCACCGCAATTTGGGCAAGTGAGCGTGGATTTCAGTTCGATCACTGCGCGAATACTCTCATCAACGGAGCTTCAATGAAAGGCCAAATACCGGACAGACCAACTAGCACCGTGGCGACAGCGAGGAGTGGCGCTGTCGCCCGCGAGGGCCGCTCGCAGCTGGTATCGGTGGCACACGCCCGAGACTTCTTGACGTAGAAATACCAGCCAGCCAAAACGGCAGCCAGCGCGATGGCACTAAGAGGAACATGGAGCGGGCTAAGCGAAGCCAGCGCGCCAGCCCCGACGCCGACGCTGGCAAGTGCAAGCGGTAGGACGCAGCACGCGGCTGCTGCAAACAGCCCGCCGAAGCTCGTTACAGCGGCGACGGGAGCGATCTTATTGTCATGCTTCATGGCGGCGCTAATGCCTCAAGAGCTATCAACACGCCATAGTTCTTTCCGTCCGCTTTCCACCCCAAATGCGGCCGAACGGATCACCCGGGCGCTCTCCTGAAAGCGGTCGACCGGGTTAGCCGGACGACCGCCGTTCGTCAGATCTCCGTCCGCTCTGCCAGCAATAAGGCATCCTCCACGTCGACCCCAAGATATCGGACCGTGTTCTCGATCTTGGTGTGGCCGAGCAGGATCTGAATTGCCCTGATATTGCCTGTGGCCCGGTATATCATCGCAGCTTTGGTCCGCCGCAGCGAATGCGTGCCATACTCAGACTTGCGCAAGCCGATGGCCGTCACCCATTCATCAACCAGGCGGGCATATTGGCGCGTGCTCATGTGGCCATGATGATCAATGCGGCTCGGAAACAGATATTCATGCGTCGAGCCTCCTCGGCGCTCCAGCCATGCGACCAAGGACGCACGAACGTCCGCTGTGAGCTCAAACTGCACGGGGCGATTGGTCTTTTGCTGGATGACAATCGCACGGTTCCGAACCTCCCCGC
>CAKZIN010000014.1 GCA_936933955.1 uncultured Sphingopyxis sp.
TGGAGTTCAGACGTGTGCTCTTCCGATCTCTGCAAGCCGGGGCGGCCTCCAAGCGCCGCGAGTGGATAGGGGACATAGCCATGCGCACCATCCTTTGGGTCGTCGTCGCGGTCGCGGTCACGATCTTTGCCTTCATGAACCTCGACCCCGTATCGGTGACCCTCGTTCCGGGCGTCAGCGGGGTGCGGGCGGACACGTCGCTGGCGGTGGTCATCCTGACCTCGTTCCTGCTCGGGTTTCTGCCGACCTGGCTGATGATGAGCGCCAATCGCTGGCGGATGAATCGTCGGCTCGAAAATCAGAAGCAGACCATCGACCAGCTGCGCGGCACCACGCCGACCGGTGTGACCCCGGCGGTAGATCCGGTCACGGGCCAGAGCGTCGATCCGGTGACGGGGCGCCCGCTCAACTGATGTCGCCGATCTACCTCGCGCTCGATACGCCGCGGCTGGAGCACGCGCTGGACCTCGCCCAGCGCGTGCGGCGGCATGTCGGCGGGTTCAAACTCGGACTCGAGTTTTTCTGCGCCAACGGGCATCATGGTGTGCATGAGGTCGCGAAGCTCGGCCTGCCGATCTTTCTCGACCTCAAGCTGCACGACATTCCCAACACGGTCGCCAAGGCGGTGCAGGCGCTGCATCTGTTCGAGCCAGCGATCCTCACCGTTCACGCAGCCGGCGGGCGCGCCATGCTCGAGGATGCCAAGGCTGCGGCGCCGGCGGGCACCAAGGTCGTCGCGGTGACGGTGCTCACCAGCCTCGATGATGCGGACCTTCATGCGGCGGGAGTCGCGGACGGCGCACATGCGCAGGTCGAGCGCCTCACCCAGCTCGCGTGCGAAGCAGGCGTCGACGGCATCGTCTGTTCTGGAAACGAGGTCGCCGCCGCGAAATCGCTGTGGACGAAGGGCTTCTTCGTCGTGCCTGGAGTACGCCCTGCCAACGGCGCGCTCGGCGATCAAAAGCGCGCGGTCACGCCGCGGGCCGCGCTCGACGCGGGGGCTTCGGTGCTGGTCGTCGGCCGCCCGATCACGCAGGCGAGCGACCCGAACGCCGCAGCCCGCGCGATCGAAGCGACGCTCTGAACCCACAAGGTGGCGGACGTCAAAATCTGCGGCATTTCGTCGCGCCCGGCACTCGACGCGGCGGTGTGCGGGGGAGCGCGCTATGTCGGCTTCGTTCACTTTCCGCCCTCCCCCCGGAATTTGAGCGTCGCCGACGCCGAAGCGCTAGGCCGCGCCTTGCCTTCACAAGTGCGCGCTGTGGCGGTGATGGTGGAGCCGGACGACGCGTTGATCGCGGCAACCGTCAGCACCGGGGCACGGGCGGTGCAGGTCCACAAATGCTCGCCCGAGCGGCTCGGCACCATCCGCGCGCTTTTGCCCGCCGACGTGGAGCTTTGGGCAGCGGTGCCGGTGCGAACGAGCGGCGACCTTCGCCTGGCGACGGCGGTTGCGCCAGTCGTCGACCGCATCCTCTACGACGCAAAGCCGCCGGAGGGGGCGCCTTTGCCGGGCGGCATGGGGCTGCGGTTCGACTGGAGCCTGCTCGACGGCTTCGCGCATCCGCGCCCGTGGCTGCTATCGGGCGGCCTCGACCCCGATAATGTGCGCGAGGCGATCGCTCGTGCGCGGGCGCCAGCGGTGGACGTGAGCTCGGGCGTCGAAAGCGCGCCGGGCGTCAAGGATGTGGACAGAATCGCGAGCTTCCTCCACGCCGCGCGGGCATGACTCCTCCCCACCCCCCCCTGGCCAATTCGCTTCGCACCATGCCCGATGCCGCGGGCCGCTTCGGCGATTACGGCGGACGCTTCGTCGCCGAAACGCTGATGCCGCTGATCCTCGAGCTCGAAGAAGCATGGCGCGCGGCGCAGGCGGACCCGGCCTACGCAGCCGAGCTCGAAGCGATGGGGCGCGACTATATCGGTCGCCCCTCCCCCATATATTTCGCCGAGCGGCTGACCGCGGAGCTGGGCGGCGCGCAAATCTGGTTCAAGCGCGACGAACTGAACCACACCGGCAGCCACAAGATCAACAACTGCGTCGGCCAGATCCTGCTCGCCCGTCGCATGGGCAAGACGCGCATCATCGCGGAGACTGGCGCGGGGCAGCATGGCGTTGCCACCGCGACCGTTTGCGCGCGTTTCGGCCTTCCCTGCACTATCTACATGGGCGCCAAGGACGTCGAGCGGCAGCAGCCCAACGTTTTCCGCATGAAGCTGCTCGGCGCGGAAGTCGTCGCGGTGGAGAGTGGCGCGCGCACGCTCAAGGATGCGATGAACGAGGCGCTGCGCGACTGGGTCGCCAACGTTCACGACACTTTCTACCTTATCGGCACCGCTGCGGGGCCGCACCCCTACCCAGAAATCGTGCGCGAACTGCAAAGCGTAATCGGCCGCGAAGCGCGCGCGCAGATGCTCGAGGCGACGGGCAAGCTCCCTGACCTCCTCGTCGCTGCGATCGGCGGCGGGTCCAACGCCATCGGGCTGTTCCATCCGTTCCTCGATGATGCGGGGGTGGCGATGCTGGGGGTGGAGGCTGCCGGCCATGGCCTCGAAAAACAGCATGCGGCGAGCCTTGCGGGCGGGCGTCCGGGCATCCTTCACGGCAATCGCACCTACCTCCTCCAGGATGAGGACGGGCAGATCGCGGAGGCGCATTCGATCTCCGCGGGGCTCGATTATCCGGGCATCGGGCCCGAGCATGCGTGGCTCAAGGACATCGGTCGCGTCGAATATGTCGCGGTTGGCGACGACGATGCGCTTGCGGCGTTTCAACGGCTGTGTCGGGCGGAGGGCATCATCCCCGCGCTCGAACCCGCGCATGCCATCGCCGCGATCGTCGAGCGCGCGCCGACGATGCGCGCCGATCAGATCATCCTCGCCAATCTGTGCGGACGTGGGGACAAGGACATCTTCACCGTCGCCTCCGCGCTCGACACCGCGAGTGGGGTGGAGACCGACGCATGAGCGCGGATCGCGCTTACCCTCGAACCGACGGCGTCATCGATCGTGCCTGGTCGGCGACGCGAACTTTCTTCGCGCTGCTGGGCGCGATGTGGCTCGCCGATGAGATCCTTCCGCAGCCGCTCGCGCTCGACGGAGAGTGGCGCGTTCTGCTGGCCGCAGCTGTGGCGCTGGCCCTCCTCGTCCCCACTTTTCGGACTACCAATGAACGCTGACCGCCTCTCTGTCGCTTTCGCGAAGGGGCGCCCGGCGCTCATCACCTTCCTCACGGCGGGCGATGGCGACACTGCCGCCAACCTCGACTCGCTCGTGGCTGGCGGCGCGGACGTGGTCGAGCTCGGCATGCCGTTCACAGACCCGATGGCCGACGGCCCCGCCATCCAGGCAGCGAACATCCGCTCGCTCGGCAAGGGCACGACCACCGCCGACGTCCTCGCCATCGCGCGCGGCTTTCGGGAGCGACACTCCGGCGCGCCGCTGGTGCTGATGGGTTATGCCAACCCGATGCTCGCTCGCGGGGCTGAGTGGTTCGCGAAGGCGGCGGCCGACGCGGGCGTCGACGGCGTGATCTGCGTCGATCTGCCGCCCGAGGAGGACGCGATGCTCGGCCCTGCGCTACGGGCTGAAGGCATCGCGCTGATCCGGCTGGCTACGCCCACCACCGATGCAGCCCGACTTCCGGTGGTGCTCGATGGTGCGGGCGGGTTCCTTTACTATGTCTCAGTCGCGGGCATCACGGGTGGGCAGAGCGCCGACGCGGACGCCGTTGCGCAGGCCGTGACGCGGATCAAGGCGGCGACCGCTCTACCCGTCGCGGTGGGCTTCGGCGTGCGCACGCCCGAGCAGGCCGCGGCGATCGCGCGCCATGCCGATGGCGTCGTCGTCGGCTCGGCGCTGGTCGAGCTGGTTGCGCAGCACGGCACCGCCGCCCCGCAGCACATCGAAGCGCTCACTCGAGCGCTCGCCCTTGCCGTCCACGGCGCCCGACAGGAGCTCCCCGCATGAGCTGGATCAACCGCGTCCGCAACGCGATTCCCTTCATCGCCAAGAAGGCGGAGACGCCCGACAACCTCTGGCACAAGTGCAAGAAGTGCCAGGAGCTCGTGTTCTGCAAGGAGTGGGAGGACAATTGCAACGTCTGCCCACGCTGCGACCATCACGACCGTATCGGCGCCGAACGGCGCTTCGAGCAGCTGTTCGACAAGGGTAGCGCGGAGCCGATCGAGCTACCCCGCCCCGCGGACGATCCGCTGAAGTTTCGCGACACCAAGCGCTACAGCGACCGGCTAAAAACCGCGCGCGCGAACACGCATGCGCGCGATGCGCTGCAGGCGGCGTTCGGGCGCATTGAGGGGCATGGCGCGGTTGTCGCGGTGCAGGACTTCGCGTTCATGGGCGGGTCGATGGGCGCGGCGGTGGGCGAAGGCTTCGTCGCGGCGGCGCAGGCGGCGCTCGAACGCCGCGTGCCGTTCATCGCCTTTACCGCAGCGGGCGGCGCGCGGATGCAGGAGGGCATTTTGAGCCTGATGCAGATGCCGCGCACGACCGTCGCGCTGCAGCAATTGCGCCGCGCCGGCCTCCCCTACATCTGCGTGCTGACCGATCCGACCACCGGCGGGGTCACGGCGAGTTACGCCATGCTCGGCGACGTGCAGCTGGCCGAACCGGGGGCGCTGATCGGCTTTGCCGGCCAACGCGTAATCGAACAGACCATCCGCGAAAAGCTGCCCGAGGGGTTCCAGCGCGCCGAATATCTGCGCGACCACGGCATGGTCGATGCGGTCGTCCACCGCCACGAACTGAAGGCCACGCTGGCGCGGCTGCTCGATTTCCTGAGCCCCGCCGCCAAGGCGGCCTGATGCCTGACGGAGCGCGCTCGGCGGACCCTGCGGTTCAGCGCGAGCTCGATCGGCTGGTGCTGCGATCGCCCGGGCGCGACGTGCTCGGCCTCGAACGCATACGCGCGTTACTGGCGAAGCTTGGCGACCCGCATGAGCGGCTGCCGCCGGTGCTGCATGTCGCCGGCACCAACGGCAAAGGCTCGACCACCGCATTCCTGCGGGCGATGCTGGAGGGCGCCGGGCTGCGCGTGCACGCTTACACCAGCCCGCATCTGGTGCGCTTCAACGAGCGTATTCGTCTGGCCGGACGCCTGATCGAGGATGCCGCTCTCGCTCCGCTGCTGGCGGAGGTGAACGACGTTGCAGACGGCATCGGCGCCAGCTTCTTTGAAGTGACGACAGCCGCCGCGTTCCTCGCGTTCTCCCGCGTGCCCGCCGACGCGTGCATGATCGAGGTGGGGCTTGGCGGGCGGCTCGACGCGACCAACGTCCTTGCGCGCCCGCGCGTGACGGGCATCGCCAGCATCGGCATCGACCACGCGGAGTTCCTCCTCGCGCCCGAAGCAGACGTCCCGACCGAGCCGCTCGCGCGTATCGGGTTCGAGAAGGCCGGCATCGCCAAGTCCGGCGTTCCGCTCGTCACCCAGTCTCACCCTCCAGAGGCGCGGGCCGCGATCGAGGCGGTCGCCGCACGCGCCGGCGCGCCACTGTTCCGGGCAGGAGTGGACTTCGACGTGGAGCAGTCGGGGCCCGCGCTGGTCTATCGCGACGCCAAGGGCGAGGTGACCTTGCCGACCCCCGCCCTGTCCGGCCAGCACCAGATTGATAACGTCGCGCTCGCGGTGGCGATGCTGCGGCAGTCGGCCCTCGCGTTTGAGCCCGCCGCTGCCGCCAAGGCACGATGGCCCGCGCGTTTGCAGCGCCTGCGGGAGGGTCCGCTCACGGCTGGGCGAACGGCGGAGACCTGGCTCGACGGCGGGCACAACCTCGACGCCGCGCAACGCCTGCGCGCTTTCTTCGCCGAGCGAGCGCCGGTGCAGGTCGTGCTCGGCATGCTGTCAAACAAGGATGCGGCTGGTTTCATCGCCGAGCTCGCGCCGTCGATGTCCCGGATGGTCGCGGTGCCTGTGCTCGGCCACGCGCACCACGCGCCCAATGCGCTCGTCAAGATGGCGCGAGCCTGTGGCGTTCAGGCAGAGATGGCGTCGGACGTGGGTCGGGCGCTGGCGCAGCTCGAACCACGCCAGCCCGCAGCCATTCTCGGCTCGCTCTACCTTGCGGGGGAGGTGCTATCGCGCAACGATGAGCTGCCCGACTGACGCGCCGCGCGGCTCTGCCGCACCCATTCGAGCACCGACAGCAGCACCGCCACCCCGCCAATCGCCGCCGTGAACATGAACACCGGCGCGTAGCCGTCCTTCTCGATCCACTCGCCCAGCGCCCCGCGGCCGAGCGAGCCGACGAGGAAGGTGAGCGAAGAGAGTAACGCAAACTGCACCGCGCTATGCTCCTTGGCGGTGATCGAGCTGAGGTAGGCGATGAACGCCGCGCCAGCCATGCCGCCCGCGATGTTCTCACCCGATATCGCGAACAGCAGCCGCGTCATCCGCATGTCCGAGCCGAGCTGCTCCGCCAGCCAGGCGATGCCGCTCGACCGCGCCACCACGTCGATCCACGGCCCGCCCATCGCAAGGTCGGCGTACAGCAGGTTCGAGAGCGCGGCGACGATCGCCGAGATCACCAGCGTCGGCATCCGTCCCAAGCGGACCAGCAGCAGACCGCCGAGGCTGATCCCAAGGATCGTCATCAGCACGCCGAAGATCTTCGAGGCAAACGCGACCTCGTCGTTCGTGTACTTCAGTTCCTCAAGGTAGAAGGGGAAGGCGAACGGCCCCCAGATCGAATCGCAAATACGGTAGAAAAGGATCAGGCTCAGCACGAGCAGAGCGCCCCAGCGCAGCCGCCCGATGATCTCCGCCATCGGCGATACGAGCGCGCTATAGGCGTGGTCGGCGAAGCGACGCAGCGAGCTCGTCGCCGGCGAAGGCGCGTTCAACACGCTCTCCCCGCGCGCAACGATATTGTTGAGCACCGCGGCGACCAGGCCCGGCACCACCACCGTCGCGACCACGATCCACGGCCCGACCTCCTTGATGAAGTCGCCTGCGACCGGCTTGTCTGGTGCGTTCGGATCGGCGGTGAGGATGACGTACATGAAGTGCCCGATCGTCCAGATCGCCCACGCCCAGCAGGCGCCGACGATGGCCAGCGCGATGCCGCGCAGCCTAGGGCTCACCGCACCGGGCTGAGCGAGCGCGCGATCCTGCGCGTCGAGCATCTCCGCGCGTGGCGTGTCCGGCGCCGCCAGCGTCGCGATGATTGGTAGCAGCATGGTGAGGCCCATGACGAAATAAACCGTCGGCCAATCGACCCGCGCGGCGAAGATCAGCGCCAACGCGCCGCCGATCAGCGCGGCGATGCGATAGCCGAACTGGTACAATGTCGAGAGGAGGTCGACGCTTGCATATTCATCGGCGACGTCGATGCGCCATGCGTCGATCACCACGTCCTGCGTGGCGGAGAAGAAGGCGCCGATCACCGCGATCAGCGCAAAGCTTCCGATCGACAGCACCGGGTCGATCCGTGACAGCGCGATGAACGTCAGCGCGAGCACCACCTGGCACAGCAGCAGCCACGACCTGCGCCTCCCCAGCCGCGCCAGCACCGGCGGCGCGACGCGGTCGACTAGCGGCGACCACAGGAATTTGAAGGCGTAGGCGAGGCCGATCCACGACAGGATGCCAATCGTCGCCAGGCTCACCTTTGCCTCGCCCAGCCAGGCGTTGAGCGTCCCGAGCAGCAGCGTGTAGGGCAGCCCGGCGGAGAAGCCGAATGCCAGCATGACCAACGTCTTGCGGTTGCGAAGACCCGCCTTGAGTGCTGCCCAACCCTTGAGCGGTTCGGCCCGCTCGATCGCCACGCTGTCGCTCAACCTTGATCCCCCTTCGTCGAAGGGGCGCACCCTATGCGCTTTTTGACGCGCGTCCAGCGGGGCGCGACGTCATCAGGCGGGCGCGTCGGCGAACAGCGTCATTCCGGCGGGGACCTGCTTGGGCCGCTCCCCGCGCACGATCGCATCGATGGCATCGATCGCTTCGACCAGCTGGCCGGGGAGATAGGGTTTGCTGAGGCAGCCATAGGCAACCTCACGCGCGCCATCCGGGCAATGGCCGGTCACAAACAACACCGGTATGCCCCGTTCCCGAGCGATCCTGGCGACGTCGATGCCGCTTGCTTCTCCGGCGAGCCCGACGTCGAGAACCGCTGCATCGACGCGCGTCGGATCGAGCAGAGGGTGCGCCTGTTCCGCATTGTCGACAGTGGCGACAATCTCGAACCCGGCCTGGCGCAGCGAATACTCGTTGTCGAACGCGATCAGGGGTTCATCCTCAACCACGAGCAGTCGCGTAAGCCGACGCTTCCTGCGGCTGAACAAACCCATGTGCGCACTGCCTCCCTATCGCGCGCAATACGCTCGCCAAGAGGCGGCGGTTCCGGCATAGCGCGCGGGCTCCGACGAATTGTCCCGCCCCTGCGACGAGATTGCCACAGTGCCTGCCCGCCCCCCGCGTTCCAAAGCCCCGCCACGCCCGCGCAAGGGCGGCGCGTCAGGCGACGTGGCAGGCACAGCGAGGGGCGACGCCAACGAGCGCAAGACGCTTCGCCCGCGCCGTGACGAGGGTCCGGGCGGCCCCGCG
>CAKZIN010000015.1 GCA_936933955.1 uncultured Sphingopyxis sp.
TCGGCATCCGCTGCGCGGATCGCTCGATAGCTCCGCTATCTCGCTTGCCTTGGCGTCATGGGAGTAAATCCCATGACGTCGGTCGGGTTCGCTTCGCGACCCGCCGGCCGCGCCTCGGCATCCGCTGCGCGGATCGCTCGATAGCTCCGCTATCTCGCTTGCCTTGGCGGGTGGCGCGTCGTGGTGGGGGTTGGGACCAGTCGCGCCCTACCACGACGCTGCCGAGCTGCCCCGCTGGAGTGCGGCGGGGCCTGGGAGGGCGGGCGGACCAGCGCCGACTCCCCCGCAGCTCTGAAATTCTAGGCTGCGATCGCCTCATCGCCGCGGTTCAGCCGGTGTCGCCTCATGCGGTCGATGAAGGTCGTGCGCGAAAGCCCGACGCTCCGCGCCGCATCCGCGACAACGCCCCGCGCGCGCTCCAGCGCCATCTGCAGCTGCCGCCGCTCGATGCCTTCGAGCAGCCCGTTGAGGTCGGGGTCCGGCGCCTCCGCCACTGCGTGCAACCGCGGCGTCGCGGGCGCCGCTGCCTCAACGGTCTGCGCATCCTGCGGCAGTCGCACCTGCCCGAACCCGGCGAGCAGCGCGATGTCGCCCGCCGCCACCTCGCGCCCTCGCACCAGCAGCGCCGCGCGCTCGACCAGCGTGCGCAGCTCGCGCACGTTGCCCGACCATGCGCGCTGGGCGAGCGCGGCGAGCGCGGCTTCCGAAAAGCGCGGACTCGGCTGCGCAAGCTTGGCGAGGTGCCGCGTCAGCGCGGGCACGTCCTCGCGCCGCTCGTCGAGCGCGGGCACTTGCAGCGGGAACACCGCCAGCCGGAAATAGAGGTCCTCGCGAAACGTCCCTGCCTCGACCATCGCGGCGAGGTTACGGTGCGTCGCGGCGACGATGCGCCCGGTGAAGGCGATCGGCTTGGTCGAGCCGACCCGCTCGAAACTGCGCCCCTCGAGCACGCGCAGCAGCCGCACCTGCGCGTCGAGCGGCATGTCCCCGATCTCGTCGAGGAACAGCGTGCCCCCATTGGCCGCCTCGAAGCGCCCGATGCGGCGTTCGGCGGCGCCGGTGAAGGCACCCTTTTCGTGCCCGAACAGCTCGCTCTCGATCAGCTCCGCCGGGATCGCGCCGCAGTTGACCGCGACAAACGGTCGGCTCGCTCCCCCCGCCGCGTGAAGTGCCCGTGCGGTGACGTCCTTGCCCGCGCCGCTCGGGCCCGACAGCAGCACCGGCGCCGGGGCTGGGCCGAGTAGCGCGACCATCTCGCGCAGCTGCTGCATCGCCGGGCTGTCGCCGATCAGCAGCGGTTCGGCGTCTGGTGCGTTGGGGGTCGGAGAAGCGGTGCGGCTGGTCATGCCATGGTTATCGGCGCCGTAACCTGCCAACGCCTTGCCGGCCTTTCCGCCCCGGCACCGAACTGGAGTTATTGAGCCATGTCCCACCTCACGCGCCTCTCCCTCGTCGCCGCGAGCGCCACGGCAATGCTGGGCCTTTCGGCCTGCGCGACGCCCGAGCAGCGCCTCCGCAACGGATTCATCGAGGCGGGAATTTCGCGTCCCGTGGCGGGCTGCCTCGCCCAGCGCATGGCGAGCCGCCTGTCGATCGCGCAGCTGCAGCGATTCGGCGACGCGGCGGGACTGCGCGGGCAGAACATCGGCTCGATGCCCGTCGACCTCGTCATGCACCGCGCCCGTGCGCTCGGCGATCCCGAGATCCTTGGCGTGGTGACGAGCTCGGCGGCGATCTGCGCGGTCACCAACTGACGCGCGGCAAGCGGTTGCGCCTCGCGCCGCGCTTGGACTAGGGGCGGGGGAGCAATCCCCCACTCGCACAAAGGCGCGGCGCACATGAACATCCACGAATATCAGGCCAAGGAACTGCTCGCGAAATACGGCGTCGCGGTCCCGGCCGGCTATGCGGCGATGAGTGTCGAGGAAGCGGTCGCCGCGGCGAAGAAGCTCCCCGGGCCGCTGTGGGTGGTGAAGGCGCAGATTCACGCCGGTGGACGCGGCAAGGGCAAGTTCAAGGAACTCGGCGCGGACGCCAAGGGCGGCGTCCGCCTCGCCAAGTCGGTCGAGGAGGTCGAGAGCAACGCCAAGGAGATGCTCGGCAACACGCTCGTCACCATCCAGACCGGCGACGCGGGCAAGCAGGTGCAGCGGCTCTACGTCACCGACGGCGCCGACATCGACAAGGAATATTATCTCTCGCTGCTGGTCGACCGCGCCACCGGGCGTGTTGCGATGATCGTTTCGACCGAAGGCGGCATGGATATCGAGGCGGTCGCCCACGACACGCCCGAGAAGATCGAGACCATCACCATCGACCCCGCCACCGGCCTCACCGACGCCGACGCGGCCAAGGCGGCGGCTGCGCTGAAGCTCGACGGCGACCTCGCGAGCCAGGCGCAGGACACGATTAAGAAGCTTTACGAAGCCTTCGTCGGCTCGGACATGTCGATGCTCGAGGTGAACCCGCTGGTGTCGACCACCGACGGCAAGATCATGGTGCTCGACGCCAAGGTCAGCTTCGATTCGAACGCCATGTTCCGCCACCCCGATCTCGCTGAACTGCGCGACGAGACGGAGGAGGATCCGATGGAGGTCGAAGCCTCCAAGCACGACCTCGCCTACATCAAGCTCGACGGCAACATCGGTTGCATGGTCAACGGCGCCGGCCTCGCCATGGCGACGATGGACATCATCAAGCTGAACGGCGCCTTCCCGGCCAACTTCCTCGACGTTGGCGGCGGCGCTTCGAAGGAAAAGGTGACCGCGGCGTTCAAGATCATCCTTTCCGATCCGGCGGTGGAGGGCATCCTCGTCAACATTTTCGGCGGCATCATGAAGTGCGACATCATCGCCGATGGCATCGTCGCCGCCGCGCGCGAGGTGAACCTGTCGGTGCCGCTGGTGGTCCGCCTGGAGGGCACCAACGTCGAAGAAGGCAAACGCATCCTCGCCAACTCCGGCCTGGCCATCGTCCCCGCCAACGACCTCGGCGACGCGGCGAAGAAGATCGTGGCGGAGGTCAAGAAGGCCGCCTGACGCGGCGGGTGTGGCGCGGTTCGCTGGCCCCCTCGGTAGAGCCGGGCCCCACCTGTGCCCCTGCGCAGGCAGGGGGACGGGAGCGGAACGCGCAGCAAGTGCCTGGCCCCCGCTCAAGCGCACGTCTGACGCCCCCCAAACCCCCGCTATGCAACGCGCATCAAGCTGCGTAAAACGCGGGGCATGAACCTTTCCCGCCCTGCCCTTCGGCAGAACCGCCGCGGTGTCGCTTCGGTGGTTGCCGCCAGCCTCGCAATGGTCGCCATTCCTGCGTCGACCACGGCGATGGCCAGCGTCGAAACCGACACCCGCGCCGAACTCGCGCGCTTCATGGCGGTGATGCGCGAGGTGAAGGCCAATTACGTCGAGCCGGTGTCCGACGAAAAGCTGATCGACGGCGCGATCCAGGGGATGCTGTCGTCGCTCGACGCGCATTCGGGATACCTCGACGCGTCCGACTTCACGCAGCTGCGCACCACCACCGACGGCGAGTATCCCGGCCTCGGCCTGTCGGTCACCCAGGAGGATGGCGCGGTCAAGGTCATCGCCCCGCAGTCGGGCACGCCCGCCGATCGCGCCGGGATCAAGGCGGGCGACTACATCACCCACATCGACGGCGAATATCTCGGCGGCTACACGCTCGACGAGGCGGTCGCGAAGATGCGTGGGCCCGCGGGAACGTCGGTCAAGCTGACGCTGATCCGCATGGGCCGCGAACAGCCGATCGAGGTTACCGTCCGCCGCGAACGCATAGTCCTCCGCCCGGTCACCTGGGAGGTCAAGAACAACGTCGGCGTGGTCAAGCTGTCGAGCTTTTCCAACGGCGCCACGCGGGAGATCACCGCCGCGATGAACGCGGTGCAGCGCCAGCTCGGGCGGCAGCCGACCGGCTGGGTGCTCGACCTGCGCGGCAACGCGGGTGGCCTCCTCGACGAGGCGGTGGAGGTCAGCGACCTGTTCCTCGAGCGCGGGAACATCGTCTCGCAGCGCGGGCGCGTCGCAGCCGAGAACGAAAGCTGGGCGGCGCAGGCGGGCGACATCACCCGCGGCCAGCCGATCGTGGTGCTGATCGACGCCGGCTCGGCGAGCGCGAGTGAGATCGTCGCGGGCGCGCTGCAGGACAATCGCCGCGCGCTGGTGATGGGGGAGACGAGCTTCGGCAAGGGGTCGGTGCAGACCATCGTCCCGCTCAGCAACACCACCGCGCTGCGGCTGACGACCGCGCGCTACTATACCCCGTCGGGCCGTTCGGTGCAGGAGGGCGGGATTGCGCCCGACATCCGCGTGCCGCAGCTGACCGACCCCGACTACCGCCGCCGCCCCGTCATCCGCGAGGCGGACCTGCGCCGTCACCTCGTCAATCAGGCGCGGGTCGACGATCGCGTGGTGGAAGAAGATACCGCCACCGATCCGCGCTTCAGCCAGACGCCGGAGCAGCTGCGCGCGGCGGGGATCACCGACTTCCAGCTCGATTACGCAACGCGCGCGGTGGCGCGGCTGGCGCAGACACGCACGCCCGCCGCGGTCGCGGGGAGTGCGGCGCCACGCCCCTCCGGCGGCGGCAGCGGGGGGCGCTGAGGCATTACGATGCGCAGGCTCGGGCGACGCAGCGAGGACCCGCTGGCCGACGGCTACCACGGGGGCGGGGAAAGCTTTTCCTCGCGCGATGAGATGCGGTTTGCGCATGCGATGATGCTGGGCGTCCCGTCGCTGCTGATCGCGGGCGCGCTGCTCAGCCAGTATGTCGGCGGGCTGGCCCCGTGCGAGATGTGCCTGTGGCAGCGCTGGCCGCACTATGCGGCGATCGCGCTGGCGCTCGGCGCGCTCACGGTGCGCGGCAAACCGCGCATCGCACTGGTCACGCTCGCTGCGCTGGCGGTGGCGGGGAGCGGTCTTATCGGCGCCTACCACGCCGGGGTGGAGGCGCGCTGGTGGGCGGGGGTCACCGCCTGCACCGCCGGAAATTCCGCGCGCAGCCTCGAGGATATCATGGCCGCGCCGATCGTGCGCTGCGACGAGGTGCAGTGGCGCTTCCTTGGCCTGTCGATGGCGGCGTGGAATGCGCTCATCTCGCTCGGCTCGGCGCTGGTGGCGTTGGTGCTGCTGGCGCGTGTGCGGCGGAGCAGCCCGCGATGAGCGCGCCCTCCCCCGCCCCTGCCCCCGTCCCCGCCGACGCGCCCGTCGAAGCGAACGTCGAAGGAAAGGTGCGCAGCCGCATCCCGCCCTCGCGCCGGACCAAGGCGGCGATGATGCGCGTCGACCATGCCGGCGAATTTGGCGCAACGCGCATTTACGAAGGTCAGCTCGCGGTGCTGGGGCCGAGCGGTCCCGGCGCCCGCGACATCGCGCATATGGCCGAGCAGGAGGTCGCGCACCTCGCCTGGTTCAACGGCGCGCTCACCCGCCATCGGGTGCGCCCGACGCTGCTCCACCCGATCTGGAACCGCGGCGGATTTGCGCTGGGGGCGGTCACCGCGGCCATCTCACCCGAAGCGGCGATGGCCTGCACCGCTGCGGTCGAGACTGAAATCGACCGGCATTACGAACAGCAGCGCCAGGCGCTTGCCGGACACGACGACGAGCTTGAGGGCGCGATCGCGCAGTTTCAGTCGGATGAGCTCGCCCACCGCGACCATGCGCTCGCCGCGGGCGCGGAACGGGCGGTCGGCTATCCGCTGCTCAGCGCGGGCATCCGCGCCATCTGCCGCATCGCGATACGGCTCTCGGAGCGCATTTGAGCGTTCAGTTACCGTCAACCCTGTCGACGTTTAGGTAAGCGCCATGTCCGTCACCCGCATCCTCCCCGCCCTCGCCCTGTCGCTCCTCGCCAGCCCCGCGCTCGCGCAGGGAGAGAGCCGCACCGTCCAGGGCGAGCGGGTCAACACGGTCATCGTCTACGGCAACGACCGATGCCCCGAAGCGCAGGGCGACGACATCGTCGTGTGCGGACGGCTCGACGAAGGCGAGCGCTACCGCATCCCGGAAGCACTGCGCGGGGATCCCAACAGCCCGCGCCGCGAAAGCTGGACGCAGCGCGTGCGCGCGCTCGAACGCGTCGGGCGGACCGGCACGCTGAGCTGCTCGCCCGTCGGGCTGGGCGGCTTCACCGGCTGCCTCAACGACCTCGTCGAAGAGGCGGTGGCGGAGCGGCGCCAGGCGGCCAACGTCGAATGGACCACGACCGTGTCCGAGGAACGTCGCCGCCGCTTGGAGGAGTTCGACTCCGCCGCCCGCGCGCAGGAGGAGGCGATCGCCCGCGACGAAGCCGCCCGCCAGATCGGAAGAGCACACGGCTGAACTCCG
>CAKZIN010000016.1 GCA_936933955.1 uncultured Sphingopyxis sp.
GAAGCGCGTCGCGCGCGCCGCCGCGGGTGCGACCTCGCGCCCGTCGATGGTCGTCACCTCGCCCTTGTCGTCGCGATAGACGAAGAAGCCGCCGCCGCCGATGCCGCTCGACTGCGGTTCGACCACCGTCAGCGCGAGCATCGTCGCCACCGCCGCATCCGCCGCGCTGCCGCCCGCGCGCAGCATCTCCGCCCCCGCGTCGCTCGCGCGCGGGTCGGCGGCAGAGACCAGCGCCTCGCCGCTCGCGACCTGCTGCCCGCGCTGAAACTCGCCGGTGATGCGCGGCGCGGTGGTCGCGTCGGCGGCGGCGGGCGGTGCGTTTTGAGCGAAGGCGGGCGATGCGAGGGCGAGCGCGAGCGCGACGCTCAGACGATTCCGGAACGAGACTAACATTGTTGAAACGGTAACTAAGTCGCGCGCGCGGTCAATCGCGCTTACTCTGCGGCGCCGGCTCACGCGATCCGATCAGCGCCGCGACGTCGCGCACTCCCGCGCGGTCGAGCATCGCGCAAAGCTCGCGAACGATGCGTCTGGAAAGGCTCGGCCCCGCATAGACCAGCGCGCTATAGAGCTGCGCGACGCTCGCCCCCAGCGCGAGCCGGTCCCACAGGTCCGCCGCGCTGGCGATGCCGCCCGCAGCGACGATCGGAATGGCGCCGTCGGCGACCGCAAGCGTCTCGATCAGCGCCGCGCGCGCGATCGGCGCGAGCGGCGCGCCCGACAGCCCCCCGCCCGCTCCTGCGTCCGCGCTGTGGAGCGGCGGGCGCTGAATAGTGGTGTTACCGACGACGATCGCGTCGAGGCCGTGGTCGACCGCGGCGCGCACCACCCCCTCCAGCCCCTCGCGGTCGAGATCGGGCGCAATCTTGAGCCAGATCGGCGGCGACTTCACTTCGCGCGCCGCTTCGCTCACCGCAGAGAGCAGCGCGTCGAGCTGCCCTTCATCCTGCAGCGCACGCAAGCCGGGCGTGTTGGGCGAGCTGATGTTGACCGTCAGCCAGTCCGCCACCCCCGCCATCGCGCGCACCCCGCTCGCGTAGTCGGCGATGCGGTCGGCGCTGTCCTTGTTGGCGCCGATGTTGATCCCGACCGGCGCCCGCCTGGGACGGGCATGGAGCAGCGCCAGCCGGTGCAGCGCCGCCCCCTGCCCGCCGTTGTTGAAGCCCATGCGGTTGATCACCGCGCGGTCCTCGATCAGGCGGAACAGCCGCGGTGTCGGGTTGCCCGCCTGCGCGAGCGGCGTCAGCGTCCCCACCTCGCCCCCAGCAAAGCCGAGCGCGCCCAGCCGATGGGCGGCGCGTGCATCCTTGTCGAACCCTGCCGCGAGCAGCAGCGGATGCGCAAAGCGCAGCGTGCCGACACGCGTCGCCAAGCGTTGGTCGTATCGGGGCAAATCGCTCGGCATCAGGTGAGCCAGCGCGGCGATCGTCGCCCGATGCGCACGCTCCGGATCGGTGCGATGGATCAGCGGCCTGGCGATGCGAAACAACATGGCGCGCCGGATGCCAAGCGCGGTGCGCAGAGGCAAGCGTGGTCCCGAATGTGCGCCCCGCTCCCTTATGGGGAGGGGGAGCGCGACGCCTGTCCCATCCCGCCCCAAAATTCCCCTTTTCATCAGCGTCGCGCTTCGCCTACGCATGGGGGGAATTGGAGGGCGGCGATGGGGCGGCGGGCGATGGCCTGACACGACACCCGCGACCGTCGATTGGGAAGGGGTCCGAACCACATGACATTGAGCCTATTGGCCATCCTGCTCGGCCTCGTCGCCGTGCTGTATGGTATCGTCACCAGCCAGCAGGTGCTGCGATCGAGCGCGGGCAATGCGCGCATGCAGGAGATCGCGGGCGCCATTCAGGAGGGCGCGCGCGCCTATCTCGGGCGGCAGTATCGCACCATCGCCATCGTCGGCGTCGTCGTTGCGGCGCTGGTCGCATATTTCCTCGGGCTGACGAGCGCGGTCGGGTTTGTGCTGGGCGCGGTGCTGTCGGGCGTCGCGGGCTATGTCGGCATGAACATCTCCGTCCGCTCCAACGTCCGCACCGCCGCCGCCGCGCAGGGCGGGCTGCAACAGGGCCTCACCCTCGCCTTTCGCGCGGGCGCGATCACCGGGCTGCTCGTCGCAGGGCTCGCGCTGCTCGCGATCGCGGGCTTCTTCTGGTATTTGACCGAGATTGCGGGCCACGCCGCCAATGACCGCATCGTCATCGACGGGCTGGTCGCGCTGGCGTTCGGTGCCTCGCTGATCTCGATCTTCGCGCGTCTCGGCGGCGGCATCTTCACCAAGGCCGCCGACGTCGGCGCCGACCTCGTCGGCAAGGTTGAGGCGGGCATCCCCGAGGACGACCCCCGCAACCCGGCGGTGATCGCCGACAATGTGGGCGACAATGTCGGCGACTGCGCGGGCATGGCCGCGGACCTGTTCGAAACCTACGTCGTCACCGTCGGCGCGACGATGGTGCTGATCGGCCTGCTCGTCGGCCCCGCCGCGGGGGGCATGCTCACCAACCTCATGAGCCTGCCGCTGCTGATCGGCGGGGTGTGCATCCTCACCTCGATCATCGGCACCTATGCCGTGCGCCTGGGCGGCGGCACCAACATCATGGGCGCGATGTACAAGGGGTTTCTGGTCACCGCGCTGCTCTCCATCCCCGCGATCTGGTGGGCGACGAGCTACGCGCTCGGCGACATGAACCGCGTGCTCGGCGCGCGGCTCGACGGGACCGGCGGCTTCACCGGCATGCAGCTGTTCTGGTGCATGCTCACCGGCCTCGCCATCACCGGGCTGATCGTCTGGATCACCGAATATTACACCGGCACCAACTACCGCCCGGTGCGCTCGATCGCCAAAGCCTCGGAGACCGGCCACGGCACCAACGTCATCCAGGGCCTCGCCGTGAGCCTGGAGGCGACCGCGCTGCCGACGATCGTCATCGTCATCGGCATCATCCTCACCTACCAGCTCGCCGGGCTCATCGGCATCGCCTTTGCGGCGACGGCGATGCTGGCGCTGGCCGGAATGGTCGTCGCACTCGACGCCTACGGACCGGTGACCGACAACGCGGGGGGCATCGCCGAGATGGCGGGGCTCGACGATAGCGTGCGCGAAAAGACCGACGCGCTGGACGCGGTGGGCAATACCACCAAGGCGGTGACCAAGGGCTACGCGATCGGCTCGGCAGGGCTCGCCGCGCTGGTGCTGTTCGCCGCCTACACCACGGACCTCCGCCTGTTCTTCCCGCAGCTGGAGGTGAACTTCAGCCTCGAGAACCCGTACGTCATCGTCGGGCTGCTGCTGGGTGCGTTGCTGCCCTATCTGTTCGGGGCGATGGGCATGACCGCCGTGGGCCGCGCGGCGGGCGACGTCGTCAAGGACGTGCGCAACCAGTTCCGCTCCAACCCCGGCATCATGGAGGGGACCAGCCGCCCCGACTATGCCCGCACGGTCGACCTCGTCACCAAGGCGGCGATCAAGGAGATGATCGTGCCCAGCCTGCTGCCGGTGCTGGCGCCGATCGTCGTCTACTACGCGATCGCGGCGGTTGCGGGTCAGGCCAACGCCTTTGCCGCGGTGGGCGCTCTGCTGCTCGGCGTGATCGTCGGCGGGCTGTTCGTAGCGCTGTCGATGACCAGCGGCGGCGGCGCGTGGGACAACGCCAAGAAATATATCGAGGACGGCCACCACGGCGGCAAGGGCTCCGAAGCCCACAAGGCCGCGGTGACCGGCGACACCGTCGGCGATCCGTACAAGGACACCGCGGGTCCGGCGGTGAACCCGATGATCAAGATCACCAACATCGTCGCCATCCTCCTCCTCGCCGCGCTCGCGGGGCATGTCGGGGGGTGAGTGCTTCGACAGAGTGAGACCTGAGCGGGCGGGGGTGGCGACACTCCCGCCCGTTTCGTTTGGATGTGAGGGTTGGGGCTGCGGCACCCAGTGCTTCGGCGAAAGCCGGAGCGGGGCTGCGCGAGCCATCTCCCGCATAAGCAGTGCTCCTGCGGAAGCAGGAGCCTAGGGCGGCACCGCACGACGCTCATTTGCCCTGGGCTCCTGCTTTCGCAGGAGGACTGCCTTCCGCCGCCACCGCTCCTGCTTTCGCAGGAGCAACGAACCGCGCAGAACTCGCCCGCGCCCCGCTTGCGCTGCGCCAAAATGCGACCTATTTGCCAATCACGACCGCCGCGGTCGTAATTCCACAGGTCGAACCTTTCATGCGCGTCAGCATCGCTGCCGACTATGCCGTCCTACTCGTGTCCGCCCTCGCGGCGGAGGGGGGCGTGCGCGCGACGGTGGGGTCGCTCGCCACGCGCACGGGCATACCTGCGCCCACTGTCAACAAGCTCGTTGGCCAACTGGTTCGCGCGCAGATCCTCGCCTCCTCGCGCGGGGTGAGCGGCGGGGTGCGGCTCGCGCGTGAGGCTGCCGACATCAGCCTCGCCGACATCGTCGAGGCGATCGAGGGGCCGATTGCGCTCACCACCTGCCTCGACGCCGATGTGCGCCACCGCTGCGTGCTCGACGACCACTGTCGCATCCGCGCGCGCTGGAGCGGGGTGTCGAGCCTCGTCCGCGATGCGCTGGCGAGCGTGCCGCTGACCGCCTTTGCCCCCGCCTGCGCCGCCCTCGCGCCGGAGCCTACGCCATGAACGCCGTCACCAACGCCCCTGAAGCCCCCGTGCTCGACCAGGAAGCGCGCGACGCCGCCAAGCGGCTCGAAACCTACGAATGGGGTTTCACCGCCGACGTCGAGCAGGAATTCGCGCCCAAGGGCCTCAACGAGGACACGGTCCGCTACATCTCCGCCAAGAAGAACGAGCCCGAATGGATGCTCGAATGGCGGCTGGCGGCGTTCCGGCACTGGCTGACGCTGACCCCGCCCGACTGGGCCAAGCTCAACGTGCCGCCGATCGACTATCAGGACGCCTATTATTACGCGGCGCCCAAGAAGAAGCCGACGCTGGCGAGCCTCGACGAGCTCGACCCGGAAATCCGCCGCACTTACGAAAAGCTTGGTATCCCGATCGAGGAGCAAAAGGTGCTCGCCGGGGTCGAGGGCGCACGCAAGGTCGCGGTCGATGCGGTGTTCGACAGTGTCAGCGTCGCCACCACCTTCCGCAAGGAACTCGAGGCGGCGGGCGTCATCTTCCGCCCGATCTCCGAAGCGATCCGCGAATATCCCGAGCTCGTCCGCAAATGGCTGGGCAAGGTCGTGCCGATGCGCGACAATTACTTCGCGACATTGAACTGCGCGGTCTTTTCCGACGGCACCTTCGTCTACGTGCCCGAGGGCGTGCGCTGCCCGATGGAGCTCAGCACCTACTTCCGCATCAATGCCGAGAACACCGGCCAGTTCGAACGCACGCTGATCGTCGCCGACAAGGGCGCCTACGTCAGCTATCTCGAAGGCTGCACCGCGCCGATGCGCGATGAAAACCAGCTCCACGCCGCGGTGGTCGAGCTGGTCGCATTGGACGATGCCGAGATCAAATATTCGACCGTGCAGAACTGGTACCCCGGCGACGCCGAGGGCAAGGGCGGCATCTACAACTTCGTCACCAAACGCGCGCTGTGCCAGGGCGCTCGGTCGAAGGTCAGCTGGACGCAGGTCGAAACCGGCAGCGCGATCACCTGGAAATACCCGAGCTGCGTTCTCAACGGCGAGGACAGCGTCGGTGAGTTCTATTCGGTCGCGCTCACCAACAACATGCAGCAGGCCGACACCGGCACCAAGATGATCCACAATGCGCGCGGCACGCGCTCGACCATCGTGTCGAAGGGGATCAGCGCCGGCCGCAGCGACAACAGCTACCGCGGCCTCGTCCGCGTCGCCCCGCAGGCCGAGGGCGCGCGCAACTTCACCCAGTGCGACAGCCTGCTGCTGGGCGACCAGTGCGGCGCGCACACGATCCCCTACATCGAAGTCGCCAACCCCTCCGCCACCATCGAGCACGAAGCGACGACGTCAAAGATCAGCGACGACCAGCTGTTTTACGCCATGTCGCGCGGACTCGATCAGGAGGCGGCGGTGGCGCTGATCGTCAACGGCTTCGCCCGCGAAGTGCTGCAGCAACTGCCGATGGAGTTTGCGGTCGAGGCGCAGAAGCTGCTGGGGATCTCGCTTGAGGGGAGCGTGGGGTGATGGCGACGGCCCCCACCCCAACCCCTCCCCTGAAGGGGAGGGGCTTATCGTCGCGCGAAACGTCGCTTCGTTCTTCCTCCCCTCCCCTTCAGGGGAGGGGCCGGGGGTGGGGGCTCTCGGCACAAGACTTGGCAATCTTGCAAGCCCGAGCGCGCGACATGCGGCACAACCCTACGGAGCCCGAGAAACGCCTGTGGCGTGCACTCAGCAACGGTCAGCTCGACGGGTACAAGTTTCGCCGCCAACAGGTGATCGGCCAATACATCGCTGACTTCGCCTGCCCGTCCGCAAAATTGATCCTCGAAGTCGATGGCGACACGCACGTTGACGCTGCTGCCGATCTGGCGCGCGAGCAGGCGTTGGCCGCGCTCGGCTACCGCACCTTCCGCGTCTCTAACGCCGACGTGATGCACAACATCGAGGGCGTGGTGACCGCACTGTCGCTCGCGCTGCGTGAGGCTGCGAGACCCCACCCCAACCCCTCCCCTGAAGGGGAGGGGCTTTCGAGATGAGTATGCTCCAAATTCAAAACCTTTCCGCCACCGTCGCGGATACGCCGATCCTCAACGGCCTCAGCCTCACCATCAACGCAGGTGAGGTGCATGCGATCATGGGGCCGAATGGGGCGGGGAAATCGACGCTTGGCTACACGCTGGCGGGGCGGCCGGGGTATGAGGTGACCGGGGGCAGCGTCAGTTTCCTCGGGCAGGACCTGCTCGCGCTCGAACCGCATGAGCGCGCGGCGGCGGGGTTGTTCCTCGGCTTTCAGTATCCGGTGGAAATTCCCGGGGTCAGCTCGGTGCAGTTCCTGCGTGAGAGCCTCAACGCCCAGCGCGTCGCGCGGGGCGAAGCGCCGATGAGCGCCGCCGACTTCCTCCGCCTCGCCCGCGCCGAAGCCGCGCGGCTCGGCATGGACATGGAGATGCTGAAGCGCCCGGTGAACGTCGGTTTTTCGGGCGGCGAGAAGAAGCGCGCGGAAATGGTGCAGCTCGGCATCCTTGGCCCCAGCCTCGCGATCCTCGATGAGACCGACAGCGGGCTCGACATCGACGCGCTGCGCATCGTTGGCGACGGCATCAACCAGATCATGCGCCGCCCGGACCGCGCGGTGCTGCTCATCACCCACTATCAGCGCCTGCTCGACATCGTGCGCCCCGACTTCGTCCACGTTCTCGCGGGTGGGCGGATCGTCCGGTCGGGCGGACCCGAACTCGCGCTCGAACTCGAACAGCAAGGTTATGAGGCGATCGCGGCATGAGCGTGATCCACCGCCTCGCGCTCGTCGGCGCTGCCACGCTGGTGGCGAGTTGCCAGCAGTCGGAAGCGATGAGCACGACCACCGCCACCACTGTCGAAAACACCCGCGGCGCGGCCGCCGACGAGGCGATGCGCCCCGCCCCGACGCGGAGCGCGACCGACGCCCCGAGTGCTCAAACAAAGGCGCCTTCCGCCACCATCCCCGCGCGCTTTCGCGGCACCTGGGGGATGGCCGGCGAGCAGTGCGGCACGAGCTTCGACGACGGCCGGCTCGAAATCGGCGAGCGGACCGTCCGCTTTCACGAAAGCGAAGGCGAGGTTCAATCGGCCGTCGAGAACGACGGCGCGTTGCGGATAACGCTGGCGCTGGCGGGCGAAGGCGAACGCTGGACGAGCGACTACCGCTGGTCGTTGTCCGCGGACGGGGATCGCCTGACGCAGAACGGCGGCCTCACGCGGGTGCGGTGCCGCCCATGACGCTGAGCGCGACCCTCCCCTCCCCGCGCGACGAAGCGTGGCGCTACGCCGATCACGAGGCGGTGGCGCGCGCCTGGCCTGCGCTGGCCGAGCCCGAACGGATCGTCGTCGCTGCGGGTGAGCGGGTGGCGCGGGTGGTCGACGCGGTGCCGGACCGCGGCATCGTGCGCCTCCACGTCGATATCGCGCGCGGCGGGCGGTTCGACCTGCACGCGTTGGTCGCCGGCCGCGACTATGCCCGCGTCGAGCTGACCGCGCTGCTGAGCGAAGGCGCGCATTGCGAGGTCGGCGGCGCCATCCTCGCGCATGGCACCCAGCGGCTGGAGATCGTCACCGACATTCGCCACCTCGAACCCGGCGCGACCTCGCAGCAGACGGTGCGCGCGGTTGCGGGCGGGCGCGCGCAGGCGAGCTTCCTCGGCGGCATTGGCGTCGCCCGTGGCGCGCAGCAGACCAACGCGGAGCAGTCGTTCAAGGCGATGCTCCTCGACCGCGGCGCGCGCGCCAATGCGGTGCCGAGCCTCGAAATCTATGCCGACGACGTGAAGTGCGGCCACGGCGCGACGGTCGGCGAACTCGACCGTAACGCGCTGTTCTACATGGCCGCGCGCGGGCTGCCCCCCGCCACCGCGCGGCGACTGATGCTGCAGGCGTTCCTCGCCGAAGCGTTCGACGGCGCTGCCGACGCGGAAACGCTCGCCACGCACGCCGACGCCGCGCTGGAGGCGATGCTGTGAGCGCGACCCTGTCCGACCCGCTTGAGCGCGACCAGCCGGCGCCGGACATCGCTGCGCCCACCTCCCGTGCGGGAGAGGTCTTGCGCGCGCAGTTCGCCGCTCTCGCCGACGGCTGGCATTATCTCGACAGCGCCGCCACTGCGCACAAACCGCAGTCGGTCATCGACGCCACCGTGCGCGCGATGGGCAAGGATTATGCGACGGTGCACCGCGGCGTCTACGCGCGCTCCGCCACGATGACGCGCAGTTTCGAAGCCTCGCGCGAACGGCTCGCACGCTTCCTCGGCGGACGGGCGGAGGAGATCGTCTTCACCCGCGGCGCGACCGAGGCGATCAACCTCGTCGCGCAAAGCTATCCGGGCGTGCCCGGCAAGTCGCGGCGGGTGCTGCTGTCGGCGCTCGAGCACCATTCGAATATCGTGCCATGGCAGCTCGCGGGCTGGCAGATCGACGTCTGCCCGCTCACCCAGGACGGGCGTATCGACCTCGGTGCGGCGGAGGCGATGCTTTCGACCGATTTCGACATGATTGCGCTGGCGCATGTGTCGAACGTGCTGGGATCGGTGCTCGACGTGGGCCGAGCGGCCGAGCTCGCGCAGCGGTTCGGCGCGGCGCTGCTGCTCGATGGCTGCCAGTCGGCGGCGCGCTTGCCGGTCGATGTCGCCGCGTTGGGCTGCGACTTTTACGCCTGTTCGTCGCACAAGATGTATGGCCCGACCGGCATCGGCGCGCTGTGGGGTCGCAAGGCGCTGCTCGATGCCATGCCCCCGTGGCAGGGCGGCGGAGCGATGATCGACGAGGTCACTTTCGAACGCTCCACCTACGCCCCCCCGCCGCAGCGATTTGAAGCGGGAACCCCCGCCATCGTCGAGGCCGCAGGCTTCTCCGCCGCGCTGGACTGGATCGACGCAATAGGCCGGGAAGAGATCGAGCGCCACGAGGCCACGCTGGTCGCCAAGGCGCGCGATACCTTGCGCGGCGTCGGTGGCGTCACCCTCTACGGCCCCGACGATAGCGCGGGCATCGTCGCGTTCAACGTCGATGGGGTGCATCCGCACGACGTCGGCACCATATTGGACGAGGCGGGCGTGGCGGTGCGTGCGGGGCATCATTGCGCTCAGCCACTGATGCGCGCGCTGGGCGTCGCGGCGACCGCGCGGGCGAGCTTCGCCGCCTACAGCGACGACGATGACATATCAGCACTCGCCGACGGAATCGCGCGCGTGCGGAGGATTTTCGGATGAACGACCCTCGCCCCATTGCTGTCGAGACCGTTGACGCGGTCGACAAGCCGCCGCGCGCGCGCGTTTCAGATGCGCCCGCCGCGGCCGAACCCGCAGGCTCCGCGCCGAGGCAGCGGGATTATCTCGACGGTTTCCTCGCCGCGACCCCGCCGGAGCCCGATCCGATTGCGCCGGGCGGCGAGTTGCAGGCGGCGGTCGTCGCCGCGCTCAAGGAAATCTATGACCCCGAAATCCCGGTCAACATCTACGACCTCGGGCTGATCTACGACGTGATCGTCGGCGAAGGCGGACATGTCACCATCCGCATGACGCTGACCACCCCGCATTGCCCGGTCGCGGAATCGATGCCGGCGGAGGTCGAGCTGCGCGCGGGTGCGGTGCCGGGCGTCGGCCTCGTCGATGTCGAGCTCGTCTGGGATCCGCCGTGGAACCCGTCGGCGATGAGCGACGAGGCGCGGCTCGAACTGGGGATGCTGTGATGAGCGCGACCACCGCAACCCGCCCGCGCCCCGCCGCGCTCACGCTCACCCCGCGCGCGGAGGCGCGCATCGCTGCGCTGATGGCCGATGCGCCAGAGGGGGCGATCGGCGTGAAGCTCTCCACCCCCCGCCGCGGCTGTTCGGGGCTTGCCTACTCGGTCGATTATGTGAGCGAGGTGGTCGGTTTCGACGAGCGCATCGACACCCCCGGCGGCACGCTGTTTGTCGACGGCGGCTCGCTCCTTTACCTCATCGGCAGCACGATGGACTGGGTCGAGGACGACTTCGCCGCGGGCTTCGTATTCCAGAACCCCAACGCCAAAGGCAGCTGCGGCTGCGGGGAGAGCTTTACCGTCTGAGCGGCGCTCACTGGCTCCCGCTCAGCTGGCCTCCACGTCCTACTCAAAACGGCGGAAAACTCGCGTTTTTGGTGTGAACTTAGCCTGAACTTTCGCGCCCGTCCGCTGCTCGAAACTCACGCCGGGGCGAGCCCGAAATCGACCGCGCGATACTGGTGCCGGTGGCGCGGCTCCTGCTCCGCTTCGGCGAGGTAGCGGCGCATGGCCGCCCGCGCTTGCGCGGTGAGGCGGAGGCCCAGCCCCGCGTAGAGGCGCGCCACCGCCCCCTCCCAATCGGCGTCGAGCGAGGCGAAGTCGACCGTCCCGACCGCGCCCTTCGCGACGCGCAGCCCGGCCGCCAGACGCTCCTCCCTCAGCGCGACCTTGCGCTGCCACTCCGCGCCGATTTCGTGGAGGTCGACCGCGTCGCTCTGCACCCGGCGCTGGGTCGCGACCAGCGACGCCGCCGACGCTTCGACCGCCCCGCGCGGGCGAGTGACTACGGCGAGCCGGGCGTCGGGAAACAGCTCGAGCACCAACGGCAGGTCCTGCACCAGTTGCGGCAGCTTCAGTACCCAGGGCCGCACCGCTTCGCCGGGGCGAGCGCCGCGCTGCCACTGCTGGATGCGCAACAGCATCGCGAAATCCTGATACACGCCGCTCGCGTCTGCCCCCTCGCACCAGCGCGCAAAGGTCGGGAGCCGATACTGGGCCTCGAACAGCGAAGCCCACAGCGACAGCGCGTGATAGCCGAACTCTTCGTCCACCGCGTCGACGCTGGTGGGATGCACCGCGCGCATTGCCGGTTCAATCCAGTGCGCGAGGCTGAGCCCCGCCCGCGCGCGCAGCCGTCGTGCGATGGGAGAGCCCCCCACCGGCGTCCAGCTCTCCCACAGCCGCGTGCCCGCGTGGGCGGGGTCGGCAGCGAGCAGGCGCTGCACCCGCGTCGTCCCCCCGCGCATATGGCCCGCGACGATGATCGGCGGTGCGAGGGGGAGCCGCGCGATCTCCGGGTGACGGCGCAGCAACGCCTGCATCGACGCGCGTCCCTTCAGTGCCGCGACAATCTGCCCGTGCGCGACGGTGCGACCGAGCGGGGTCAGCGCCGCTTCGCGCTCCAGCCCCTCGCACAACCGCTCGAACTGCGGACGCCAGCGTTCGTCGGGACCGTAGTCCGCGCCCGTTCCCAGCGCCGCCGCGAGCAGCGCTGCTGGATCGAGCGACGGGCGCTGCGACCAGCCGCGCCGCCAGCTCCGCTCGAGCCACGCGTTGAGCCGCGCGCGCCGCGCTGCGGCCACCCCGTCCCCCGTCACGCAGGGAGCGTGTCGAAGCGCAGCGGCAGACCGTCGCGCGGCTGCGGGATCGGCCACATCTGCCATGACGGCGCATAACCCTCCGCCACCCGGAACCGCCCCCGCCTTAGCGCGTGTGCAATGAAGATGCGCGTCTGCATCGTCGCGAAGTGGAGCCCAAGGCACATATGCGCGCCGCCGCCGAACGGGACCCAGGCATATTTGTGCCGCGCGCGGCTCGCTTCGGGCGTGAAGCGCAGCGGCTCGAACCGCTCCGGTTCGGGCCAATGCTCGGCCATCATGTGCGTATAGGCAGGATTGATCCCCACCCCCGTCCCCGCCGGGATATGATAGCCGCCGAAGTCGAAGTCGCGCAGCGCCCGCCGGGGGAGCGAGGGCACCGGCGGGATCAGCCGCAGCGCCTCCTTGAACGCCATTTCGGTGAGCTCGAGCTTGTTGAGCGTCGCCGCATCAAGCGTCGTGCCAGCGGGCGCGACCGCCGCGACCTCCTCCGCCAGCCGCTCTTGCCATTCGGGGTGGCTCGCCAACAGCCACACCAGTGACGTAAGCGAACTGGTGATGGTGTCGTGCGCGGCCATCATCAGGAAGTTCATGTGGTCGACGATTCCATCGACCGACAGATATTCGCCCGCATCGTCGCGCGCGCGGGCGATGTGGCTGAAAATATCGTCGCCATCCTCGCTCGCGCGCCGCGTCGCGACCATCGGCGTGAAATAGTCGATGAGGAAGCGCCGTCCCGCGACGCCCCGCCCCATCTTGGTGAAAGGTAGCGGACGGCGCACGATACCGATCGAGGCTTGCACCATATCGACGAACGCGCGGTTTACCCGATCCGCCTCCGGCCCCCACGGCAGCCCGAGAAAACTGGTCGCGGCGAGGTCGAGCGTCAGCTGCTTGATCGCCGGGTAGAAGCGAAAGTCGGTGCCGAGCCACTGCTCGACCCGGGCAGCGATCCCCGCGTCGAGCGCGGCGGCATAGTGGCGCATCGGTTCGGGCTTGAACGCCACCGACAGCGTCTTGCGATCCGCGCGGTGCGCCTCGAAATCCATCAGCATCAGCCCGCGCGGGAACAGCAGGTTGAGCATCGGGCCCCAACCCTGTTCGGAGGAAAACAGCCGCTCACGATCGAACAGCACCAGCTCGTTCGCATCCGGCCCCATCAGCGCGACGTGGCGCGACCCGAAACTGCGGTTGCGCCAGACCGGCCCGAAACGCGCGGTCATCTGCTCCGCAAAGCCGATCGGATCCTTGAGCTGGCGCAGCGTGGTGCCGATCAGCGGCGCGCCGTCATCGCCTGGGATCGCATCGAGCGCGGCGGGATCGGGCGCGGGCAGCCAGTGCGGATTGGCCTCGAGCGTGTGGGCGTTGGCGCTCCAGCCGAACGCGCGAAGCGGGGCGACCGCGCGCTGCGGAGTGAAGGCGGTGGGCGCTGCGGTCACGGCGTGCGGGGGCTCCTCGGTTCGGCCATCGCGGCATCGGAGCGCGACGCACGAGGCGACGGAGTGTGACGGGTTTCGTGCCAAGTTCAAGTCTTGTCAGCGGCACCGGCTGACGCCACATTCGCACCCGTGCCGAAACCTTCAGGGGAAAACGCACATGCCCATTTACTTTCAGCGAAAGGAGGTGATCCGATGTCTCATGGTTCAGCTAGGAGATCGGTCAGGTTCCTTCGGAGCGCGCGCGGCTAACGCTTTGCGCTGATAGCGCTCCGGCTGGGCAACCTCCGGTCGCTGACCATGTCGGAAGGGTCGTCGGGCAACCCCCGACGGCCCTTTCGTGCGATTGGTGAGGTGCCCGCACCGCGCGCGCCATTCCCTGTCACCCCGGACTTGATCCGGGGTCCCGCTGTCTCCCCGGCGGCAGCGAGGCGTTCATGGGAGTAAAACCCATGACGTCGGTCGGGTTCGCTGGCGCG